>JBBQIG010000286.1:0-6735 GCA_038324715.1 Anaerolineae bacterium
TCTATGAGCCTAGCACGCGTACCTCATCCAGCTTTATCGCCGCGATGTTACGGTTGGGCGGTCAGGTGATTCCCATTAACAATGTGCAATACAGCTCGGTGACGAAGGGCGAAAGCCTGCCTGATACAATACGAACGTTGGAGAGTTACTCTGACGTGATTGTGCTGCGACATCCCGAAGTTGGATCAGCAGCAACTGCCGCACGCTATGCCGCTAAACCGATTATTAATGCAGGTGATGGAGTTGGCGAGCATCCCACGCAGGCACTTTTGGACTTGTTTACGGTTGAGGAAGAATTGGGCAGAATCGATAAATTGCGTGTAGCCATGGTAGGTGACCTTAAGTATGGACGTACGGTGCATAGCCTGACCAAACTGCTCGTGAACTATGATGTGGAGTTTGCCTTTGTTAGCCCTGAAATTCTTGCCATGCCTGATGATGTGCTGGATGTGGTGCGCCGTCATGGTCATAGTTTTACGGTGACAAGTGATGTGAATGAGGTTATTGGTGAAATCGACGTGCTGTATGTCACCCGCGTGCAGAAAGAGCGATTTACTGATTTAGCGCAGTATGATCGGGTAAAAGAGCAGTATGTGGTGGATGAAGCTTTGATGGACAAGGCAAAGCGCGAGATGATTGTGATGCATCCCTTGCCACGTGTGAACGAAATTGCCTACACGGTAGATGATGACCCGCGCGCGGCTTATTTCCGCCAGATGCGCAATGGCATGTATATTCGCATGGCGCTGCTGGCAGCAGTGTTGGGGAAAGCATAAAGTTCGAATAATTTGCATCCAGTATGAGCGAGGAGCAGGTGTAATCAGTGGGGGCGACGGTGATTAAACAGGGTTGGGTAAGGCGACGAGGGAAGCGATGGCTGTGGCGCATGGTTGTGCTACTGGGCTTTCTTCTGCTTGGCACGCACACTGCGCCACTTGCTTTGGCGGAGGGATTGGCACCCAACAATGATGATGAAATTGTCTATCTGGATCCAGAGGGATTCATCAAGGTTTTTGACCCGTCGCCTCCTGCTGTGGGATTGAGTGTGGATTGGAGTAGCCCAGATGGGGGCTGGAGCAGCCTTGCCCTGGCGGATGTCACAGGAGATGGCGATGCTGAAATTGTCGCCATCAAGCCAGATGGTGATGGCGGTCGCTTGGTGATTTTTGACCCTGTGGTGAGTGATGCACCTGAGAATCATCAACTGGAACTGAGTAACGACGTGCCGTGGGAGATTTTGTTTGAGTTGTCCTTGCCGAGAGCACCAGTGTTGCTGGCGACAGGTGACTTTGATTTGGAGCGAAGGGGACCTGAGATTCTCTATAGCTATACCATTGCTGGTGAAGATCGAGATCGCTTTGTCGTGCTACGTCAGCCTGCAATTGAGGGGTCGGGTCGTGAGTGGGAGGAGCAACGTAGCTGGGAACTGGATGGGCAATGGAATTCGGTGGCAACTGGAAACATTGATATCGATCTAGATCGAGATGCTGCTATGGATGATGTGGCTTTAACTAATTTTGAGCGCGGAATTCTGCGGGTTTATCGGATTGAACCGTCGGTGACGTTGGTGTTTGAAAATGAAAACCCCCTTCATCGCTGGCAAAATGTCGCCTTTGGACAATTTGTGAGTCTTGATGGCATGGAGTTGGGGGCAGTGCGAGATGCTGATTTGCCGCTGGCAAGTGTCTGGATTTTCCGTTACGATGGCACGAACATGGTGGATCAACTCTCGATTCAACTATCGCCTAGCCCCAACGTGGTTTTTTTTTGCTGACATTGGCAATAATGGGGATGATGAACTGGCTGTTTTGCGTCAAGTGCGACAAGAACTTGGCCCGCGCGCTCGCCTTGTGTTGCGCGACAACCAGAATGACACTTTGAATTTCACTGAGCAGTTGTTGGATGGGGACAATGAGTATCAAGGCGGGGATGCGGGCGATATTGACGCAGATGGTCGTGACGAACTTGTGCTGATTCGTAACAATCGAATTCGCATCTATGCATCCCCAGAAAGCTCGCAAACCTACCAAGAGATACTGCGAAACACCAACCGTAAGATGGTGAAACTGGGAAATGTAGATGCCGCGGGGCTTGCACAATTTCCGGCGCTTGCAGCATCGCCGCTGATCCTGCGGCAGTCCTTGCAGATAGGTCAGCAGAGTAGTGCTCAGGTGATCACTGTGCAAGAGGAGGCTACGGGAGCAGAAATACCTTTTTCAGTTACTACGCAGGGTGCTGAAGGGTGGGCAACCGTCGTGCAATCGAGTAGTGTCACATCTGCGACTCTATCCGTCACCTTTAGCGCGGTGGATCTTCAGCCTGGAGAGTATCGCGGGCGAATTATTGTGGATGCGCAAAGGGCTGGTGTTCGGAATGATCCGTTGGGAATTGATTTGGTGCTGACCGTGGAACAGGTCGTCACCTCTGACCCTGTGTCTGTTGATTTTGTCTATTTTCCCTGTGAAGATCCACTCTCCATCCAATCACAGAGCGTAACGTTGCAAGGGCAATCTGGCTTGGATTACAGCGCTCGCATTGATGGTGCTCCAAGTTGGATAACGGTGGCACCCGAAGCAGGTAGCTTGCCGGAGGATGTTACGATTACCGTTGACCCCAATCTGCGTCCCGCTGATGTGAATCATGTTGACCTGTTGGTAACTGTAGATACGTCTACTGTTGAGGGGGTTATTAATCGAGTGCCGATTAGTTTGTTCTGTGCTGCTGACCGAATTTTGGCACCTATCATCTCCAAGTGAGACGGTTTGTGTTTTTATTCTCTGAAACTCTTCGCTGGTACTAAATCTCCTTATTGGGCTGACACAATTTCAATTTGACCGACGTGAACTGATGGTTGCTTCCAGGGCTGCCAGGGACGTCGCGCGGTTACGAGTTGGCTGTCTGAGGTGCGTGTCAAAGAGAGGTGTACTTGGTAGGTTCCCGGTGGTAGCGTTGAGGGGAGCGTGCTTTCTACGCGCTGCGTGAGGGGGTAGCCTGTGGGCCAAACGCTGCTTGGATAAGTCTCCGTGCCCAGGGCAAATTCCCAACCGGTTACAGGTTCCAAATTTTGATCGAATAGCTGAATATGTGCTGTGTAGTGGTCACGATAGGTACTGGGGCGCGGACGCCATGTCCAATCGGTTGTGAACGAGGATGCGGGGGTAAGTGGTGTTGTAGGGAGTGCAACTTCAAGCAAGTCGATGTAGTCAAAGCTGGCAAGCGGCGGCTCAGTATGAGGGACGGTTAACGGTAGGGTAACGGTTAGTTGACCGATGGGCGTTGGCACGATGGCTGACGTTCCTTCGGCAGTGCTTGCACTGTAGGGCGCGAGGGTGTCCGTGTTGTAGAGTAGCAGAGAGATAGTGTAGTCGCCAGGAATTGTATCAGCAGGGATGGGTAGGGCAAGTGTCTGTGTGCTGATACCTGCTGCGTTTGTCACAATAGGCGTATCACTCTGGAGCACGAATTGGCCGCGAGCATCATAGAGGCGAAGGCTTAGGGCTGGTGCGGTGGTGCGGGACGATGCCGATGTATCTTGCCAGGTAAGGGTGACGTATAGGATTTCACCTGCCGGCAGCGTTGAGGGATGGGTGACGTTGATTAGCTTTAACGCTGTGTCATGATATTCGACAATGGTGGTTGCGGGTTGCGGTGGGGTGGGTGATCTGTTGATTCGATAATTCTCAACAAGCAAATAACCCGGTCCGGGAAAAGGTTGGCTGGATTCTAGAGTGCTGTTTCCTTGTAACCAGGAGCGAATCAGGGCGTTGGGGTCGCTGACGGTGTCATAGAGCCGATAGTGCCAGATGCGTGTCGAGTCGTTGGCAAGTGGCTCTAAGGCTTCGGTCGTGTCAGCGGCGGAGATAGCGAAGAAGTCACTCTCTGGCAACTCCCAGCCAAGCGTGTTTGGCCCATCGACTGTGCCACTGCGCACGATGATAGGAACGTCTGTAGGAAGGGTCTCCTCTTTGTTTTTGAGGTCGATGAGGCGTGGCATGGCGGCGATGTTGGGTGGGCGAGCGGCATCGGGCGTGGCAAGTTCAGTAGGCCAATAGAGTGATAGGGCCGTATAGACCCAGCCTGCATTGACGAGAATTAGGTCGCCCGGTCGCCATTGTTGAGCGAGAGTTGTCACGGCGCTGCGATGATTGTCTGCCGCATAGATCGGATTGCTCCATAGCTGATAGAGCGTGAAGCTACTGACTAGAGCAATTGCTATGAAACTCCCTTGTGCGAGCAATGGTTTCAGGCTGGCAAGGAGCGCGCCTAGTAGCAATGCAAAGATGGGTGCATAGGTGGCAAGGTAGCGAACATGGTAGATGGGTGGGCCGATTAGGCTTATGACGAACAAGAGGACAAACGGGCCAAAGCAGAGTAGTAGCATATTGGCTCGTGTTTTTAACGGGATTTTCTTCGTGTAGACAGCGAAAAGCGCTGCCACTATAAGTACTGTGACGGCCCAAGGCCAAGTGGTTGTCAGCTTTGGTGTATGGGTTATCCAGAGTGCGCCTATCCAAAAAGCTCCCACGCCTTCACTGAGTGCAGAGAATATTTCGCCACTGTTTTGCCACGGGATGCGCCATGTGGGCACGGGTGGGGTGAGTGCTTGACGTAGAAACGTGGGGAGCCAGGGTAGCCAACCGAGCAAGACGAGCAGTTGCAACAGTAGCCATGTGCGAAAGAGATGGCTCTTTCGACGCATTTGCCATAGCACACAGAGATTGAGCGTGACTAGCCAAAATAGAAAATAGTAGAGGGTGTAGAGTCCTACCAATGATGCGATCACGTAGAGTACAGACATCCTGCGCGAAATAGATGGAGTGTGTTCGTGAGGTGCTGTGTCAATGAGCAGAGAGGAAAATGCCCATAGAGTGAGCATGACACAGAGCGCTCCAAGCGCATACATGCGTACTTCCTGGGCGAACCATAGCTGAAATGGGTGTAGAATGGCAATTGCTAGTGACCAGTGTGCAGCGACGGCTCCCAAAAAGCGTTTTGCCAATGCAAAGGTTAAGGCGACAACCAGCAGCCCTAATGCTACATTGGGCCACGCGTAGAGGTATTCTAGTCCAAAGGCTACGGTCGGCTGGGTGAGCAGTCGCCAAGCGTGCAGCATGAGGTAGTAGGCGGGCGGATGAATGTCGCGTGCCGTATGGGCGATGAGTTCGGAGACGGGCTGGGTGGCTAGGTAGGCACTTACGGTTTCGTCATACCAGAGGGATTCGCTGCCAAGCTGATAGAGCCGAAGGGCAAAAGCAAGCAGCAGCAACGCTAATAGCCCGATACGAGCCAATAGAGTACGGGTCAATTGAGTACGGGCCAATTGAGTACGGGGGGGAGGGGTCGTCAGGGTGGATATTGTGCGGGTGGATGTACCGTGGCTGTGCATGGCATGGATGCTAGCACAGAGCCAACCCGCATGACAAAGTGGACTCGCATTGAGGCGCAGGCGCTACACAGTCCCCTTCTGCACTTTTGCAGTTCAGCCGAAGATAAGTACAATGTACCGCATCTCTACAGGTAGTTCATTGACAGGTGGCTTGCTCACATATCCTTGATACTGGGCGTTAATCCTGTTCTAAGGAATTTTTAGTAGATTTATGTTCTCTCACTCAATGCCGTAACGGTGTTGTAAGGATTCTACCCGCGACACAAGGTTAATGGAGTGGCACGAATCATGTAGTGAGAGAGCAGTTTCTGTGTATCAATCGTTTGCTTATGGCAACAACAAGTGTAGGACAATTTAAATCAAGAACAGCGGTATTTACCCTTCATCCCGACCTTTTGAGGTGGGTGGTTGCTGCGGTGGGTCTGATTGCCTTATGGGCATTTTGGCAGGGGAGTGCGCGTACTGTCAACGTGACTGTGGATGGTGTTGCCGTTTCGGTGAGCACCCATCGTCATCATGTGCGCGAACTGATTGTAGATTTGGGCATTGATCTGCATCCTGCCGACAGGGTAAGTCCACCTCTGGAGACGCCTCTTGATAAGACGGATGGCATTTTGATAGAACGGGCGCGTCCTATTCAGATTGTTGTGGATGGGCGCACCATTCAAAGCGCGAGTTGGGGGCCAACACCCCATGCATTGCTGTTGGATGCCGGTGTGCTTGTTGATCCGTATGACAGTGTGATCGTGGGTGATGAGCCGTTGGGTTTAGATGAATTATTGCCGCCGCGCCGAGAGTTGGTGACAAGTTCAGAATTTGCGCCAGTGCGCCCGTGGGCGCGCAGTGAAGCGCAACCACTCCAAATCCGAGTAGTACGGGCTGTGCCGGTTGTGGTTGATGATGGCGGGTTGCCCTTTGCGGTTCGAACCACTGCGCCAACTGTGGGTGAAGCACTGCGTAGAGCAGAGATTACGATTTATTTGGGCGACCGCGTCGTACCAAGTCTGGGCAGCGAGGTTTCCACGGGGTTACGGGTGACGATTCAGCGCAGTATGCCTTTGACACTGGAAGCCGATGGGCGCACAGTGAAGACGCGTATGCGTGGGGATACGGTGGCAGACGCGTTGTCTGCCATGCAAATTGGCGTGGTTGGCATGGATCGTGTTGAGCCTGCATTGTCCACCCCACTCTATGAGAATATAAAAATTAGTGTGACCCGTATCCGTGAAGATGTTGAGGTTGAAGAGGAAATTACTCCGTTTGATACGGTCTATGTGGCGGATCCCAATCTTCCGATCGACACACAAGCCGTCGCGCAAAGTGGGGCCGAGGGAGTGACGCGGGTGCGT
>JBBQIG010000287.1:0-6735 GCA_038324715.1 Anaerolineae bacterium
CGCTTGCTAACCAATCTGTGCAGTAGTTGCGACAAGCTTCCTCTATCCTAAGGCTACAGTTACTTTCTAGGGTTCATTGTCCACAGCACCGTTGCCTGACCAAGTGAGATGGATGCGAGTCCCTTGCCCAGGTGCAGAGTCAAGCGCAAAGTCTGCCTGAATATGTTCCGCTCGTTCCACCATATGCACAAGTCCGAAATGTCTGTGTGCAAGCAAAGAGGTTAAGTCCAAGGGCTTGGTAAGGGTAAAGCCCTTGCCATCATCCTCAATATGAAGATCGACATAGTCAGCCGCCAGCGTACCTGATATTTGAATGTGGCGTGCTTGGGCATGGCGCATCGCATTTTCGCAGGCGAGTTGAACAATGCGAAAAAGGTGATTTTCGATATGGGGTGGATACTGCACCATCACATGTGGAACTTTGAGGCTGAAGGTGCAATCGGGTTGGACGCGTTGATCAAGTTCGTCCGCCAATTCTTCCAGCGCAGCATGTAGACCCAGGTCGAGTGCCGGTGGGCGCAAACTGCTAATCATCTGGCGGATCTGCTGTTTAAGCGTCTCATAGGCTGCCTCTGCCCGAGCCGAAAGCGCGGCTGCATCGAGGCTCATATATAAGATGGCGGCTTGATTGAGAACTTCATCGTGAAGCAGATAGGCCAATTGCGTCCGTTCGGCCTCTTGACTATCAATATTGGCTTGATAGAGTGCTTGCAAGCGATTGGCCTGCTCTACGTTCGAGAGCGCCAGTGCCGTCTGTCGAGCCAGAGTCTGCAAGGTGCTGATCTCGGCGGGCGAATAGATGTCGTCCGGGTCATGGCGTCCCAACAACCAAACGCCAATCAGCTTGCCTTCTACTTTCAAAGCGAGTGCAAGTCTAACCCATGTCGATGCCAGCACATCAATTTGCTCGTATGGGATTTGCTCGTATGGGACTCGCTCCAACTGGCTAGGGTCCAACTGGCTATGGTAGAGGTCATTCTCTTTGAAGTGGGATAGCAACTGCGCCAACAGTGCTGGCTCAAGCTCTGACGGCGCAGCCTGAATGCCATCTGCATAAAAGAGAATGGGCTGGTTGTTGGTCACGCGGAAGAGCGCCGACTGGCGGATGAGCAACGAGGGCAACACTTCATGCTTGAGCAGATTGGTGAGGCTACTTTGGGTCAGCGTGGTGGTAATACGCGCAAGATAGGCATCAATCAGGTAAGTAGGAGGCAACGGCATTGCCAGAAGTCGCCGCTCAACAAGACGCTGAAAGGGTGGAAATCCATAGATCGTAGTCAGTGCAACAACTAAACCGACCACGATACTGAGTAAGACGGAACCATCTCCTAAGTCGAAAATTGAATCAAAGAAAGCCACCAGAACTAACAAAGCGCTTACCAACAAGATGAGGAAAAGATAGGTTGCAATCAGCCGGTTCGCCCGAAACTCACTACCCCCCAGTTGATATCTGTAAATTGAATAGAAGTAGGTACCAGGAATGATGGGGAGTGAAATGAGCGCGATGTTTCCTAAGCGCGGTGAAACAGAGAAGGTCATGGCGATGATCAAGCCGATGATCGGCGCGATGGTAAAGAAAAGGGCAAAGAGAAGCACGCGTACACTGGCGCGTGTTTCTGGCTGACGCCAGTAATGGACAATGAGCAGAATAAAGCTGATTAAGAGTGCAGCCGCAAAGGCAAGGGCAGCAACATTCCTGTGTATCAAGTCAGCCCACTGCAGCAACGCAACCACGGTGGTAGCACCATAGACACCCCACACAAGGGGCGTGGGCCATCTGCCAAGCGAGCGCGGAAAAAGCCAGTGCAGGTGGATCAACACAGGCACAGAAAACAATAGCGCCATCCGGTAGACAATGCGGCTATCGGCATGGCCCCAACGTGATGTATTGCCAACCACCAGCCACAGGGCAGTTAGGAAGAAGAAGGTGCTAAAGAGCTGTCGTTTAGCGTCAAAAGGGCGCACCAGCAGCAAGGTTGCCAGTCCCGCTATCCAAAAGAAAAAACCGAGCCACCAGGCGTTGATGGACCGCCCCATGAACTCTGCACGATTGAAACCGGCGACAGGCCATTCGACGGTCTCAACCTCGCCAGCGCGTCGAACTTGCAAGCGCAACGGCTCTTGGCCCAGGTCGAGGGGGATGAGCGATGAGCGCAGATCACGATGTGCCTCAGTTACGAGAAAATCGTTAACAGAAATGATCTCATCGCCGACCTGAAGATCATAGTTTGAATAATTTACAAAAACATCTGTAACCGTACCACTACTGGCGCTTAAATTGAAGCCTATATAGGGGGTCTGGACGATTTCAAAATAGGTATAAATGAGGAGAATAAATAGAACCACCCAAGCCAGAAGAATCTCTGCCCATAGGTTCCACCGCTGCAATCGCTTAATCATAAAGATCTAGTTGCTCTGTCGAATAAGTGCGTTTATTCGTAGTCAGGAAAGGAGGTGGGGGAAATGTGATGTCAAGTGTAGCAGCAGATACCCTATCTGCAAAGCATCTAAAAGTATCTATACATATACGCATGCATATCTTTTTAAGTAACTACAAGTAAAGGAGCAATATCCAATGTACGCCTTCTATGCACAGATTTCTGCACCACAAAACAGTGGCGAGACCTTCCTGACTACACTTGCCTCATTAACACGCTTGAGCTGCGAGCAGATGCGCTTGATCGCCAGCCGCCAAGTCTGGAACACCTGGGACGAGTAAGGAGTATCGCTGTTTCACATGACCCACTGCACAAGCATCAAATTTGTGCAGTGGGTTTCTCATCACGCGACAGCCGACAAAAGGCAATCAATAATTTAGCTGCTTTGGCCGTAACCATTAAACAACTAATCCATTCAACATCATTCAACATCATTCAACATATAAGGAGACAAGCGGTGGAACTCTATGATGCAAGCTGGGAATATCTGTCATCGCTGCCAACTGTACAAGAATGGCCTGAACTCAAACAACTCCTCGCGCGCGGGATAGCCCAGAAGCTGCCACATTGGCGGCTGCCTGCGCTGGCAAGTGTTGCCGTGGGGGGCACTGTAGAGCAGGCAATTCCAGCCGTAGCTGCGATGGGATCTCTTTTCCTGAGCATTATTCTAATTGATGATATGTTGGATGCCGACCCCAAGGGGCAGCACCATGCGCTAGGTCACGCCGCAACCGCCAACATCGCCAGTGCGTTGCAAGCGATTGGGCTGGAAGCCATCGCGCATGGCTCTGCATCTGGCAATTCATCGACTCAAACGATTGCGCCCGCAACCCAAGCCATGATCATGAACCAGCTCAATCGCATGATCTTACAGACTGCATTAGGCCAACATTGGGATGTTCAAAATCCCAGTGACGAAGAGTCCTTTTGGCGCGTCGCGCGAACCAAAAGTACACATTTCTTTGGGAAAACACTCTCTGTCGGCGCTTTGTGGGGGGGCGCGACAGAGACGACTGCAATGCGTCTGGGTGAAGTGGGATCACTTTATGGGGAGATAATTCAACTGAGCGATGATCTAAATGATGTGATGGAGCTACCTGCCAATGTCGATTGGCTCCAGGGGCGTTATCCCTTGCCCATTCTTTTTGCAACTTTAGTGCCGCATCCTGAGCGCGAACGTTTTATTTCGCTACGTCCGCAGGTCGGCGCGGCATGGGCATTGCAAGAAGCGCAGGAGATTCTGATTCGTTGTGGAGCCATGAGCTATACCATTGACCAACTTCTTCAACGCTATCAACAGGTGAATGCGTTGCTGCAACAGACAGTGCTGGTAGAGCGTGCTGCAATACAACAACTTGTGGATGATGTCATTGCGCCGGTACAGAAGTTATTGATCCAGGTGAATCTCCCCCTCAACGTACTGGAGCCGCGTTAGCATCGGGACTCTGATCTGCAAGGGGATAGGCATGTACGTCCGCAATCAATCCCAATTCTCTCGCCTTTGCCATGGCTGCGGTACGTCCGCGCACGCCCAGCCGCAAGTAGAGCACAGAGAGGGTATTGCGTACAGTTGCACTCGCCACACCCAACGTTTCAGCAATCTCGGCAGTGGTCTTGTCTGGATAAGCCGCACAAAGCGAAAGCACTTCCAATTGTCGGGGAGAAAGATTGGCACTTTCGGTGGGAGTCCGTGAAATAAGCTGGTGGGCCTCTCGGCTAAAATAGATGCCGCCGGTGGAGATCATCCGAATCACCGTGCTAAATTTTTGCAGCGTTTCCCGGTCATCCTTAAAGACATAGCCACTGGCTCCGCAATCCATCAGCGCCTTGATCAGCGCCTTTTCCTTGCGCATTGAGATCACCAGAATGTTCAACCCTGGATACCGCTGAAGCAATTGTGGCATGAGAAAGAGGATTGGATAGGGGCTGCTGTTGGTGTGTGAAGTGGGCACACCTACATCGAGGATTAGTACGTGGATAGGATCTTGTTCAGCCAAGATGATGGGAAGATCCTCACCCACCTCTACGGTCGCAACCAGCTGAATCTCTGGTTCATTCTGAAGATAAAACCTGTAACCATCGGCAATGGCCGGATGATCTTCCAGTATAGCGACACGAGTTATATCTGTCATTATACCCCCTCTACGCTATACATTGTGATATACAAGTGGTGATGCCCATGGGTGGTCGTGCAGGTCTCAGTTGTCTATGCATCACACAATAGCAGACTAAAGTGTTATAGACAAGGGGTTGAGCAAAGATCGTGACAAATGTTTATACACCACAGCTCCTTGTCTATAGTAATGCCCCCCCCCATTGCCCTATAGTAGTAAAAGTCCCTCCCGCAGCAGCGTTCCATCTATACACGTTCCTCCACACAGTGGGCTATCTCCCCCGATTAGCCCACTTTTTCCATAGATTTTAATGACTACACGAATTTCACATTTGAACTTTGTACACTATCCTTCTATTTTTCTCTTTATCTTGCCTTACGACAGGGTGCAGCTTATCTTCTAGGAGAGCCGAACTGGTCGCGCGGCAAAGGGATTCCTCCTGCGTGGGCTACGTCCCACTACGTGAGCGGAATGACAGCCCTCCATTGCTCGTGTATCACAAGTATGATTGCGCTAAATTTGCACAAAAGCTATACTCTTCCTTGCTGTAGCACATCCTGGTACTTCACTGAACAACATCAACGCATAAATGAGGAATATCTGCTATGTTGGAAGATGTATCTCCCTACGAGATTACCCCGGGCCCTTCAAACAGCCTCATACGCGCAGGGCAAGCAGCCAACCAAGCGGCGTCGCGCATAGCCTTTGATGAATACCGTACCAACCGCACTGCTCAAACATTGCGTGCCCAACAAGCCGATCTGGCAAACTTCTCTCGATTTCTACACGAAGTCAAAATCAGTGATGCACCCTCTGGCGCTCTCCTGCAAACTGACCCAACCGCATGGCAGGGCATCACCCACGGACTTGTCTTGGCCTATCGAGAATGGCTAATGGCAGGGGGCTATGCGGTGGCAACAGTGAACCGGCGACTGGCAAGCGTAAAACGCTATGCAAATTTGGCGCTGGTGGGCAGTGCAACAGGCAGCACATCTTACGACGAGATCGAAAAGATCAAAGGTGTACGCGGCTTTGGGCATAAGGCAGGGCGCAACCGCGACGCCAAGCGCGATGAAGCCGGTACACCCACGCGCGTGGGTGCCAAAAAGCCCTATAAAGCAGTCACCCTCATGCCCCTGCAAGCCAAGATACTCAAGGAGCAGCCATCTACACCCCAGGGACGCCGTGATGCACTGCTGATCTGTTTGCTTTTAGATCATGGACTACGTTGTGGAGAGGTGGCGGCGCTCACTATCGATAATTTTGATCCCATTGCAGGAACCATGACCTTTTATCGTCAAAAGGTAGACAAGCGCCAGACGCACAAGCTGACTGGCGATACATTGTTGGCGCTACGCGCCTGGATCGAGAGTGGCGATGCACCCACCAGCGGATCGCTGTTGCGTGGCAGTCGCAAGGGGGGCGCGCTGACCCATGTTGGAATGAGCGCGCGCGCCATCACCGCACGCGTACGCGAGTTGGGATACACAGTGGGCATTGAAACCCTCTCCGCACATGACTGCCGCCATTATTGGGCCACGCGCGCCACACAACAAGGCACACATCCCAGGGCTTTGCAGCAAGCGGGCGGCTGGAACAGCCCTGCAATGGTGATGCGCTACGTCGATGAGAGCGAAATCGCCAATGCTGGCGTGATTGTGTAGGTCCTTTGTCTATACTTGCCTAGACTTCTTGCACAGACTTCTAAGAAACTGTTGAAAAGGTCATGAACGGGCAAGGCGACGAAGCATCAAGCGAATCATATCGTGACATACAGATATGGCTGTTTAAATCACGAATCGTTGCCGCACCCCTTTGCGGCCCTCTGCACTTTCGTCAAACTCGAGTGGTTACATACCCAAACCAAGCTCAACCATTATGCCTTGAAGTCGAAAATCTATCTCGCGGCTTTGCTCGCCGCCTTTCAATCTTTGCAGGCTTTGCAACCGCTTCGTTTCACTCAAACCTGACACTACTGCGTAACATGAGTTAGTTAAACTAGCTTTACGACTTTATCCAATTCCAATACCGTTTTTTGAGTTACGATTTCGCCGCCCTCAATATACTTCTTATGGCCCGCCACGATGCCATCCAAAAGCTGAGAATTCATTTTCTTCATCACTAAGTTGTTCATCAAATCAAAAAACGGATTCTTCATGGTGTACTCCATGGTCGATGTCAAT
>JBBQIG010000288.1:0-6733 GCA_038324715.1 Anaerolineae bacterium
ATTCACATGCCCATTGCTTGATCCTTGCGCATAATAATGATCTATCAAATGCACAATAATTTCAGTATCTGTATCACTCTTAAATTCATAGCCCAATGCACGCAACCGCTCGCGCAACAACACAAAATTCTCGACAATCCCATTCTGCACCACCACCAACCGCCCATCTGGGCTGGCATGTGGATGTGCATTGCGTTCAACAGGTGCACCATGTGTCGCCCAGCGTGTATGTCCAACCCCTACCGCACCATCAGCCGGTGAAAACGCCAGTAAATCAGACAAGTTGTTTAGTTTGCCTGCGGCGCGACGCACTTCGATAGCATCCCCACCATTCATGATTGCCATTCCGGCAGAATCATAGCCTCGGTATTCCAATTGACGCAGTCCTTGCAACACCAACGGAGCAGCCGCACGCGGTCCCACATAACCAACGATGCCACACATAGAGGTCTCCTTGCCGGATCTTCTTCCGGCAGTCATATAGATTCAAGTAAAAGCAAATAGTTTAGGATAGGGAAATACCGTCTATGCGCCGTAAGCGCCAGACCATGCCGCACCCTGCCATTTTCCTAGAGCAAACATCCCGATCCAAATAGAGGAAAATAGTCAGGTGGCTATCACCAATAACAATCACAATTGGGAAGATCAGCAAATACGTGGATCATCACGACAATTGACCGTTACAGGACAGCACGATAGGTTATAGAGTTTTGCGGCGATTTTCCACTGCGAGCCATGGTTGCACCGTCAGTTACCTGACGGCATTACATGTTCGCTTTAATTGGGTGGGGAAAGATTGTTACATTGCCTTGTGGCAATGCTTTGGGCCGGTGGTACGACCCAGGGGCATCCGCTGATCCTTCGATTTTCCTGCGCCGCTGGCTGCATGAGCAACTTGCACTCATACTCCACACGTCACAGTTAACCTGACATCGCTGCCAGGAACCCCCTCCTCGTCACCCACAGTAAAACAACTTAACGACACTGTGGGCCTTGCGCTCTCTTCCCCGAGACTTTTTTATTGTGTTATGGTTTCACCGGCCTTTTGCTTGTGAGCGACCATGTATGAGTAAGAAAATAAAGAAGAAAAGACTCAATAAGACTATACACCATCAATTTGCCATGCGCAAGCCCCCAAAAAACTGACGAAATTGACAAGATGATCCGTACCCAAGGTACCAATGCAAAAAATACAGTTGGCATGTTTTAGACCATCCACTATACTAAGCTTGTAATTCAAAGCCAACACACCCAAATTTGACCAAGACTGTTCAGAATATTGCACGGACGTATACATGAAATATCTCTCTGTCCTTCGCCATGCTAAGGCCGAGCCACCCGAGGATTATGCTGCGGATATGGATCGCCCCTTAACCTCTCGTGGTGAGAAGGACGCCCTTCACATGGGTGCAGTTCTTGCTGAAATTAAACCAGCCATCGATTGGATCATCAGTTCACCTGCCCAACGCACGCGTGATACAGCCCAACAAGTAGTACATGCGTTGAAGTTCAAACGCAATGTCGTTTGGCAAGACGCGATCTACGAAGCCGAAGCCGAAACACTACTTGAATCATTGGCGCAAATACCTGCCGAAAAAGAGCATGTTTTACTCATTGGTCACAACCCTGGTGTAGAAGGTTTGGTTTCAGGCTTAGTTGCGGGTGATCCCAATCGCCTGCAATTGACTATGGCTACGGCGGGTCTCGCCCATCTATCCCTGGAAATCTTTGGATGGAACCAGATCCGTTGGGGTTGTGGCTCACTCCATTGTTTACTGCGTCCCAAATTATTACGCCACCAATAACCCTATGCGTGTAGCTTCCATCTCTTATGGCTACCTCTCATAGTATCTGGCTACCATAGTATGTTGAACACACCTACGCCCTTCACCCCAACCCAAGCCGCACTTCGCTGGCTACCTCGTCCCATAGAAGTACACCCATGCACCCAATGCGCAGCGGCGAGTGGCACAAATTATCCAAGCTGCCCAGCCTGTTACATTGCAATCGAAAGCCTCTGGATCGCCGATTGGCACGCATTTCTAGCGCAAGAACAGTTGCACCCCAACAGTGAAGAAGAACGCTTCGCGGCGCAGGTGGTACCTAGCGAAGTGGAACGCCATGCCTGGACAATTCTCGATATTGCCATGACTCTTGTCACCTGTCACAGCTGCGGATCCGAGTTAGGAGGCGGCGCCTCAGATTGCACCGAATGTGCATCAGCATGGGGAAACACACTTGGAGTAGAATTTGCCGCAGGTCAGCAAGGGTTGGTTGCACCCAACGAGCACGCCATGCACGTTGGACGCATGATCCTGCGCCATCCCCATCGCCAATCCAAAAACATCATCACTGCCTGGCGTCTCTCCTTGCCGCGCTTGCTCACAGGCTGGTTGCCTAGCACCGAATCTGCACAAAAGCAGATGGCTCTGATCAAAGCAGGACACGTCAAAGAAGTCGAAATGGCACTAGAAGAGTTAGACCGGCAGCTCCAAAGCTCTCCACCTACATAATCCACTCACTAAAGCTCCATAGAAAAAGGGAGCAGATCTTCACCTGCCCCCCTCGTAAATCCGTATGTAATCCGTATCTAAAGCCACATCAACAACAAGTGCCTAGAGTTTGCACACAAATCGATTACCCGTAGGTAATGACCTTCTCAGCATTCGCCTTCACATCTTGACTCAAGACATGCTTGAACGCAGCCAATGTTGTTGGCACATTCTCTTCGCCCACATGATGATTGAGCACAGCACGCATGCGTCGTCCTGCCCCGGCATTCAAATAAACGCCCTGGCTGCGTAGCCCCTGCGCCATCTGCATGGGCGTAATATCAGGACGAGTCAAGTTAAAGAAGACGATATTCGTCTCCACATGATTTGGGTCAATCTCAATCCCATCAATCTGCGCCAATCCTTCAGCCAGCGCCTTGGCATTGGCATGATCATCTGCCAACCGTTCCACCATCTCAGTCACGCCCACAATGCCAGCCGCGGCCAACACACCAGCCTGGCGCATCGAACCACCCACCAGCTTACGGTTGCGGCGCGCACGTCCCACAAACTCAGCATCACCTGCAACCACCGAACCCACAGGTGCACCCAACCCTTTGCTAAGACAGACACTTACGCTATCTGCCGCCTTCAGCAAGCGAGCAGCAGGAACATTGAGCGCCACGGCTGCATTCCAAAGTCGTGCGCCATCCACATGCAACTTAAGCCCATGATCATGGGCAAGTTGGCCCGCGTCGTCCATATATTGCACCGACAACGCGCGTCCGCCACAGAAATTTTGGGTATTTTCCAGACAAACCAAGCGGGTGACAGGATTGTGTTGGTCATCTGCGCGGATAGCGGCTGCCACTTCGTCCAGATCCAAGGTACCATCGGGCTGATTACGCACCGTATGAGGATGGATGCCCCCCAATGCCGACGCGCCACCTTGTTCAGCGCGGAAGATATGCGCATAATCGCCCAGAATCATTTCATCACCGCGACCGCAGTGACTGAGCACGGAAATCAAATTGCCCATTGTGCCGCTGGCAACAAAAACCGCAGCCTCCATGCCCAACATCTCGGCGACCATCGCCTCAAGCTGATTGACTGTAGGGTCTTCACCATAGACATCATCACCAACCTCTGCGGCTTCCATTGCAGCGCGCATGGATGCGGTTGGCTTGGTCACGGTATCGCTGCGCAGATCAATCACCCGCTTATTGCTATCACTCATCCGTCTCTCCCTTTAGATACCAGATACTTTAGATACGAATACGCTGTTCGAACAGCTTCAATCCAACCACAAAAATGCGTCGGCACTTACTTCGCTAAAAACTCGTCCATCGCTGCAAAAAGGCGACGCAGGTCATCCTCATTCACCTCGCCCATGTGAGCGAGACGGAATGCCTTATCCTTGAAAACACCATAACCGTTGGAAATTTCCATATCCTGTTGAGCTAAATGTTTGTTCAAGGCCTCTACATTGATCTGCAAATTATTGGTAACATTTGTCACCGTAGGCGAGCGATAGCCCTCTTCTGCCGCCAGTTCAAAGCCATGATCCACTGCCCATTGTTGGGTCAACTTTGCCAAGTGTGCATGGCGTGCAAAGCGCGCATCGAGTCCTTCGGCAAAGATATGATCCAGTTGCACACCCAGCGCACGCATCAAGGTTATTGCCGGGGTCGAAGGCGTAGTGTTTTTCTTCAGCGACTTCTCTAAATTCAGGAAATCGAAATACCAACCGCGCCCCTTCACATCCTGTGAGCGCGCCAACAGGCGGTCATTCACCGCGCAAAAACACAAGCCAGGTGGCAAAGCCAAAGCCTTTTGCGACGAAGCTAGACACAAATCTAAATCCCAAGCGTCAAAGGGAATCTCCGTGCCAGCAAATGAGGAAACCGCATCCACCAACACCAGTGTTTCTGGGCTAACTGAGCGCACAGCAGCAGCAATCTCGCTAACAGGGCTAGTCACGCCTGTGCTCGTCTCATTGTGGACAACAGTGATGGCATCAACCGGGCCATCCGCCAAGGCTTTCTCTAAAGCCTCCGCCACTGTCGCAGGCTTCACCGCCGTGTTCCATGCCACATCAACACGGATCGCCTCTTTGTCACAACCCTTGGCTGCTTCATGCCAGCGTTGGCTAAATGCACCATTGACAAAATTAATCACCCGCCCTTGTACACTGTTGCGGATCGAAGCTTCATGCAGCGCAGAACCTGAGGCGGCTACAATATAGACGCGCGACTGGGTAAAAAAGAGTGACTTGAGTTGCTCTTCCACTTTAGCAAAGAGAGCTTCAAACTCATCCCTGCGATGACCAATCATCGGCGCACTCTGTGCTGCCATCACGTCGGGCAGCACATCAGTTGGACCTGGAATAAAAAGCCGCTGCGCCGGTTTGGTCACCGTCGGCGGCATTTTTTTAGTTACCACTCGATATTTCCTTCCATCATTGCCATTCACATCGTTACTATTCATACATGCCACAGCCAATACTGCCAACCAATTCACCCGAAAGTTAAGGCCAAGAGCACGCACAACTTTAGTGCGAGGCCCCAACAAACGAACCAAACCATTGTGCCACCGACCCACCAGCCATGCAACCTATCCCCCCGTTGGGGTGCGTCTCAGATGCCAGCCGAGTGATTAGCACTTGGAGTAAAGCACATCCCTCCAAAGATTTGGTGACTTTCACATTTGTGCGGCAAGATCAGGCGAATATTACATCACCACACCCGAATTGATTGCGCTACTTGGAGAAACCACCTATGGACATTCACCAATTTGTTCCTGACCTTGAAACACGCTTCTTGCGCTACGTGAAAATTGATACACAAAGTGACGAGACATCATCAACTGTGCCAAGCACTCCCATCCAATATGATCTCTTAAATCTACTGGTTGACGAACTCAAGCAGCTTGGGGCAAGCGATGTCGTGCTGACAGACTATGCCTGTGTACTCGCAACAATTCCCTCCACAGTAGATTTTGAAACGCCAACCATAGCGTTTATGGCGCATGTGGATACTGCTCCAGCCTTTCACGCCGAAGGAGTCAAGCCCATCGTCCACCGCGCCTACAATGGTGAACCTATTACACTGCCTGATGATCCTTCCCAGGTTCTCTCTCCTGCGGACTTCCCTTTTCTACGCAAAAAAGTCGGCGAAGACATCGTAACTGCCAGCGGAACGACGCTCTTGGGCGCAGACGACAAGGCGGGGGTCGCCATCATCATGGCAATGGCGGGTTATCTACTTGCCCGCCCAGAAATTCCCCACGGCAAAATCCGCATCTGCTTCACCTGTGACGAAGAAATTGGCATGGGCGTCCGCCATATCAAAATTGAAAATATTGGTGCAGATTATGGCTACACACTAGATGGCGGGGAGCCAGGGGAACTAACCTACGAAACCTTCTCGGCAGATAAGGCAGTCGTTACTATCACGGGCGTCTCCACCCATCCTGGCACTGCCTTTGGCGTCATGGTCAACGCCCTCCATCTCGCCGCTAAATTCATTGACTTTCTGCCCCAGCACACACGCGTTCCCGAAACCACCCGCGACCGCCAAGGCTTTATCCACTTGTATAACATGCACGGAACTGCCGCCGTCGCCGAAATTCATCTAATTCTGCGCGACTTTGAGCTTGATGGGCTGCAAGCCCATGGCGACTTCCTGCGCGCCACCAGCCAAGCGCTCATGTTGTCTGAACCACGCGCCAAGGTAACCTGTACCATCACGCCACAATATCGCAACATGCGCTATTGGCTTGAACGTGATCTCACACCCGTCAATCTAGCCGGGACCGCCATTCGCCGTGCCAGCCTAGAACCCATCTACACACCCGTGCGCGGCGGCACCGACGGCTCCCAATTCACCGAACGAGGTCTTCCCACGCCCAACCTCTTTACCGGAATGCAAAACGTCCACGGCCCCCTCGAATATATCTCACTGCAAGACATGGCACGCGCCACCGAGGTCTGTATCGAGTTAGCCCAGCTCTGGAGCCAGCACGCCCAAACAAAAAGCGAATAACTGAAACAAAAAAGCGGAGCTAGTCCGAATTCCGTTCCAGACCAGCCCCACTTTTTACACAGCAAATATTCCAGAAACCCTTCCTTGGAGCTCCAAGCTCCGAGGAAGGTTCTTTCAATTTCACCCCTCCCGACACTTCACATAAGCCGCCCATCACAAGGTTAACCCCATCAAAACTATGTGTCCGCACCCTGCCTC
>JBBQIG010000289.1:0-6729 GCA_038324715.1 Anaerolineae bacterium
GATTCTGACCACGGTCGGAATTCTGTTTGTACTGGGTAGAGAGTCTCTAACTTTCTTCCAACTGCCAGAGGTTTCGTTGGTGGATTTTCTGACCAGGGTCAAGTGGCAACCTGCGATTGGTGATTTTGGCATTTGGCCGCTGGTCATTGCCACATTAGTTACAAGTTTAATCGCAATGTTGGTGGCGTTGCCCATCGGCCTGATGATTGCTATTTATTTGAGCGAGTATGCCTCGCCACGCGCACGCAACACGATAAAGCCTATTCTCGAAGTGCTGGCTGGTGTGCCCACCGTCGTCTATGGATACTTTGCATTGACCTTTATGACGCCCCTGTTGCGTAACATCTTTGGGCAAAGTATGATTGAAATCTACAACACGGCTTCGGCTGGGATTGTCATTGGCATCTTGATTTTGCCACTGGTGACCTCGATGGCTGAAGACGCGCTGCGCGCAGTTCCTCTTTCGCTGCGTGAAGCTGCCTATGCGCTTGGAGCAACCAAACTGGAAACTGCGGTGACAGTGGTGGTTCCAGGGGCACTTTCAGGCATTGCCGCCGCGTTTATTGTCTCCATTTCACGCGCCGTGGGCGAGACAATGGTCGTGGCGCTGGCGGCGGGTGCGGGCCCACGGAATTTTAACTCTTGGGGCGAAGCACTTGATGACGGGGCGATTTTTAATCCATTTAGGTCGGCTGAGACCATGACAGGTCATATTGTTCGTATTAGCGGTGGTGACTTGAGTTATGAGTCGGTTGATTATGCCAGCCTCTTTGCCATTGGGCTTGTGCTCTTTTTGATGACGTTGGGACTCAATATTTTGAGTCGCTGGTTGGTTAACCGCTTCCGCGAGGTGTATGAATAATGGCGTTACAAAATTTGACAGGGGATGTAGCTACTTATCCCGAAGGCGCAGCGGGTGAAAAGCAGGTCGTTGGTCGTCAACGCCGGGGTAAATTTTGGGCATTTTTGTTCAGGGCGTCTACTGTTTTTGGGATTTTGGCTCTGCTTGCGTTGCTGTATAACGTGGTGAACAGCGCCTTTGGTTTTGTCATGCTTCAAAATGAAATTGATCCAGATGTCATCGTTCAGCAAGCTCAAGGCGAAATGCTTTTGAATGCGTCGGATGTGAATCCGAGTGAAGATGATCAGGAATTGGCGGCTGGGGTGGCAGTGGATGCCAATGCGATTGGTTTTTTTGGCTATGCCTATGTGCAGGAACATAGTGATACGATCCGCGCTGTGCCAGTGGATGGCGTCGAGCCAAATGCCGCCACTGTGGATAGCGGCGAATATCCACTTGCACGCCCACTCTATCTTTATAGCGCACCCTCGGTGTTGACAGAAGAACCACAGGTGGCGGCCTTCTTGCGCTACTATGTTGAGCATGTCAATGCGGTCATTGATGAAGTAGGGTATTTCCCGGCTGCGGCTGAATCGCTGGAAGCAAGCCTGGCATTGTGGCAAGAGATCACGGGGCAGAATATTTCTGAGAGCAATGGCGCGTTGGAGGCTGGCAGTGTTGAAGTAGCGGGTAGCTCCACAGTTTATCCCTTGACGCAACGCTTGGCTAATGAGTTTGTTGCTTCCGGCTTTGGTGGGGAGATCAATGTTGCCTCCACGGGTACACAAGCTGGTTTTGCTGAGTTCTGCTCTAATGGCGATGTGGATATTGTTAATGCGAGCCGCGCTGCGAGCCGTGCTGAAATCGAGGCATGTCGTAGTGCCAGACGACCCCTGGCGGAGTTTCGAGTGGGCAACGATGCGCTTGCTGTTGTGGTGAGCCAACAGAACAGCTTCTTGCAAAATGTGACGCAAGAGCAGTTGGCGCAATTATTTACCACCGCGGAGCTATGGTCGGATGTTGATCCATCATGGCCTAGCGAGCCAATTGTGCGTTATGTGCCTGGTGCAGAGAGTGGCACGTTGGACTTCTTTACAGAAACTGTTTTGCCTGCCGAGTTAGAAGATTTGCCAAAAGAGACGCTGATTGGCATCTTGGAAGCCAATGTTTCGTCAGGACTTATGCGCCGATTTGAAAGCGACCAGCCATTTGCCGAACGTACACAGGAAAATGTTTATGAGTTGGTCGTGGAGCGAGTGGTAGAATCGACTATTGTGAAGTCGTGGTCTCTTGTTGATTCTATTTTCAATCATAGTGAAATTGAAGCAGAGGTCGCAACTGTCCCCAACGCCGAGCTAACGTTTCGCAGTTGGGTAACAGGTGACTTTATCACCTCGGCGCAATCTTCCGAACCGCAATTTGCGGGTGTACGGACTGCAATCTTTGGCTCGTTGTGGGTCATTCTGGTGACAATTCTGTTTGCGTTGCCGATTGGTGTGGGTGCAGCCATTTACTTGGAAGAATATGCAGAAAATAATCGCTTCAACCGGCTGATTGAGACCAATATCAACAATCTGGCGGGTGTGCCCTCGATTATCTATGGTATGTTGGGGCTGGCGATCTTCGTGCGCGCCTTGGAAGTGATAACCAGTGGCAGGTTATTTGATGTGGGTGACCCTACAACTGCTAACGGACGCACAATTCTCTCGGCAGGTTTGACTTTGGCTCTGTTGATTCTGCCGTTGTTAATCATCAATGCGCGCGAGGCAATTCGTTCTGTGCCTGCTTCGTTGCGTCAAGCCAGCTATGCGTTGGGCGCAACCAAATGGCAGACCACCTGGAATCATGTTCTGCCAAGTGCATTGGGAGGGATTTTAACCGTTACTATCTTAGCAATTTCGCGAGCGATTGGCGAAACGGCACCCTTAGTCGTTATTGGGGCGTCTACCTTTATCGTCGCGGATCCAGATGGCCCCTTTGCTAAGTTTACGACACTGCCCATTCAAATTTACCAGTGGACTTCACGCCCACAAGCTGAATTTCGTAACCTGGCAGCTGCGGCGATCTTGGTGCTGTTGGTTCTGTTGCTGTCGCTCAATGCCACCGCAGTTATCTTGCGCAATCGTTACAGTCGTCAAGGATCCTAGATCATGTTGAAACTAGATAGTAAACCGAACACAAAACCTGAAATGCCCAAGAGGGAGAGTACACCTTCTGCGTTGGATTATGCCATTGAGGCCAAAGACCTTAATGTTTTCTATGGTAATTTTCATGCAGTGCGTGATGTGAACTTGTCCATTGAGCGTAACAAAATTACGTCGATGATTGGCCCGTCGGGGTGTGGCAAAAGCACTGTGTTACGTTGCTTCAACCGCATGAACGATTTGATTGCGAGTGCGCGGGTGGAGGGGGAAATCCTCTTTAATAACCAGAATATCTATGCTTCCAACGTGGATCCGGTGCAGGTGCGCCGTCATATTGGGATGGTCTTTCAGAAGCCTAATCCCTTTCCCAAGAGCATTTATGACAATATTGCCTGGGGAGCCAAGATCAATGGCTTCCGCGGAAACATGGATGAGCTAGTTGAGCAGTCGTTGCGTGGCGCTGCTTTGTGGGATGAAGTGAAGGACAAAATTCATCAAAGCGCACTGAGCCTGTCGGGTGGACAGCAGCAAAGATTGTGCATCGCGCGTACTATTGCTGTAAAACCCGACATCATTCTCATGGATGAGCCTGCCTCGGCACTCGACCCAATTGCGACCTTGCGGATCGAAGACTTGATGCGTGAACTGGTAGAGGATTACACGATTATTATTGTTACCCATAACATGCAGCAAGCCTCACGCGTCTCTGACTCCACTGCCTTTTTTATGGTGGATGAGAGCCGCACGGGCCATTTGATGGAATATGGGCCGACGAAAGAGGTTTTCACCAAGCCCAAGAACAAAAAGACGGAAGACTACATCACTGGGCGCTTTGGTTGATTTTGCCTATTTTGCCTTGGATTTTATCTTAGAAATGGATGCACCACAGATGGCGCGTACCTATTTTACACGAGAGCTACAACGTTTGCAGGATGACATTTTATTGCTGGGCAGCATGGTGCAGCAGGCGCTTGCTGAAGCTGTGACGGCGCTGGCGAAGCGTGATTTGGATACAGCCAAGCGTATTGTAGTGGGTGATCGCGAGATTAATCGCCGCCGCTTCCAGATTGAGGATGACTGCTTGAGTTTGATCGCCATGCAGCAACCGGCTGCGGGGGATTTGCGGCTGTTGGCAGGCATCTTGGAAATTTCTACAGAACTTGAGCGTATTGGCGATTATGCTAAGGGCATTAGCAAAATTAATTTGATGATGGGGCCTGAGCCTCTGATTAAGCCCTTGGTGGAGATTCCGCAAATGTGTGATAAGGCAATCGATATGCTGGCGCGCTCGTTGGATGCTTTTGTCAATCAGGATGTGGTGGCTGCACGCGCCATTCCGCTTGAGGATGATCTGATAGATGATCTTTATAACACGGTCAATCGCCAACTCATTGCCTTGATTGTGAAGAATCCAGCCATTATTGACCAGGCCAATTATCTCGCTTGGGCGGCACACAATCTAGAGCGTGCTGGTGACCGCGTTGGCAATATTTGTGAGCGCGTCATCTATACGGTTACGGGTGAACTTATGGAGTTTGACGGGGAAGAGGCTTTCTTCAGCGGCATCAGCTAGCACTTCAGCCCGCGCATACTTCATCCTATCACTTTTACGCTACTTCATTGCCCAGTATTTATTACACAGTATTCATTACACAGTGGCAGGTGCTCTTTTATGGGCATCCTCTGTTTTTGTTGATGGGTGGGATGTTAGGAAGAGGATGTGGCGATTGGGCTTAAGTTGCCTAATGCTTGCAGTAAGCGAGCATTCTCCTCTGGCTGTTGCACGGCAATGCGGATGAAGTTTGGGAGGCCAAAGGATGTGCAATCGCGCACGACCAGTCCTTGGGCGAGCAGCTCATTACGGAGCTTCGTTGAATCGTGCACAGGAAGCAAGAAGTAACTGACTGTAGTGGGATAGGGTTGATAGCCAGCCTTGCGTAGCGCATCTTGTAGATGGTTACATTCTTTGCGCAGTGCTGCGAGTGTAGAACGACGCCATTCTTGCCCTTCGCGTAGCGATACTGAACCTGCGAGTTGGGCAAAGATATTTACGTTCCAAGGTGGTTGGGCAATTTGCATGGCTTCAATGAGAGCGGGCGCACCCATGACATAGCCCAAGCGCAGTCCCCCCAGAGCGAAATCTTTGGTCATTGAACGCAAGACCAGCCAATTGCCACGCTCAACCCACTGGCTCATGGTCGCCGGTTGATCCATAAACTCGGCATAGGCTTCATCAATAATCCAAAGGGCATCGGGCGCAGTATCGTAGAGCACCGCTAGTTCGTCGGGCGTAAGATAGTGTCCTGTGGGGCTATTGGGGTTGCAAACAAAAACTACCTCAGGGTGCACTTGGCGCAGTGAATTTGCCACTTCATCTACTGTAATCGTCTGCGGTTGATAGCCCGTGGGGGTGACGCGCCAACCGGGGTGACCAAGTTCAGTTACTTCTGCTTGCATAAGCTGGGCAACGTTGAAATATTCGCCAAAGGTGGGGCCAAGGATGGCGACGCGGCGATGCTGTAGATGGAGCAACCCGATCAGCCACAGAATATCGGCGCTGCCATTGCCGACCAAAATTGAGTTCGCAGAGAGGTTATGATGCTCTGCCAGCAGATCGCGCAATTCCAAACTCAATCTGTCTGGATAGCGTGGTACCAGTTCGGCGAGCGAAGCATCTCGCAATGCTTCTAACACGGCAGGGGGAGGACCAAAGGGGTTGATGTTTGAAGAGAAGAGCGTAAGATCCTCTGGACGCAATCCCAGCGCGCGCATTTCGGCATAGTCGAGCGTGCCATGGGGTACAAGTGTTGCTTGGGATTTGGACATGGGTAAACTTTCGTACAACCGATTATCAATCAAATTCTTTTAGTGCTACCTTCTATCTTACTCTGGTTATGCTTGCGGAAAAGCGAGTTACGATACAAACACGATGTCAAGATACTATGCCAGGATACTATACCAAGAAGAGGAAGTGGATCTTGGTGAGGTGTTGGTGCAAAACAGAAAAATCTTTCTTGGAGCGGCCCAAAGGCTCTTGCTCCAAGAAAGGGCTTCATAAAGTGTGTAGGTTCTGGACGAATTAGGTCGGTGTTGAGTGGGTGCTTACTCGTTTTCTACTTGGTTGGCATCTATCTTATGCACTCTTGATCTTGTGCCAATTACCTTGTGCCAAAGGTACGAATGATGATCAATATGATGGCCACAAAGCCTAAGAATACGGCGTGTTGCATAAGGTTGCGCAGGAAAGCTGCTCCATCAGCGCCAAAGGGTATTTCTTTGCGTTCCTCAATTTCTTCATTCGTTTTTTCTAGCTTCTCCACCGGTTGAATCTTCTCCATCCTATAGTTTCCTCCATCAAGGCAAACCATCCATCTAGAAGTTGAGTCCGCTGTGCCTTGAGCAGTTGACTGGGCTGCTTGTGTGGACGAATGGTGGACTCAACTTCTCAATTCAAACTGAACTCACCTTATGCGTGCCCAGTGCCTAGCGCAGAATCTTCTGGGTCGTTCGGTGGTGTTGTGCTTGCTCCTGCAAGGGATGCTAGCTTGGGTTGGAGGTAGACATGAACGGCGATGACCATTGGCACAAACACAAACAAGTTGTAGAAGAAGTGAAGTTCGGCGCGTGGGAACCAGAGCTGTCCTATGCTAATCTGCTCTGCTGCTCCAAAGAGATAGCTTCCAGACATATATTGGCCCATCAAAAGTACATGCTCGATGTAATGCCAAGTCTGAATGACCGTAG
>JBBQIG010000290.1:0-6714 GCA_038324715.1 Anaerolineae bacterium
TGTGTTATTGGCCGATGACCACCCCATTATTAGGTCGGGAATCCGTCTGCTTCTAGAGCAAGCACCAGATATCACTGTTGTTGGCGAGACGGATCGAGGCAGTGATGTGGTGGGGCTAGTTGAGCGTTTGACCCCGGATGTGCTTCTGCTGGATATGGAGATGCCGGGCAAATCGGGTGTAGATGTTGCCCAAGAATTGCAGCGCATTGGTGCAACGGTGCGCGTTTTGGTCTTGAGCGCTTATGACGACGATGAATATATTGCGAGCTTGCTGGCAACCGGCGCGGCTGGCTATCTGACCAAAGAGGAGGCGCTGCATACCATCGTGGAGGCAGTGCGCGGGGTGGCACGGGGTGAAGATGGATGGTTTAGCCGTCGGGCTGCGGCACAGATTGCTTCACTGGCACGCAAAGAGCAAGCGCGCCCAGGGATTAACTTAACCGACCGCGAAGTTGAAGTGCTGAAGATGCTCTCCGAAGGATGGACTAATCTACGCATGGCTAATGCTTTGTCGGTCAGCGAGCGTACTGTGCGCTTTCACCTGTCAAATATCTATGAAAAATTAGGTGTTAGCTCCCGCGCAGAAGCCATTTCATGGTCATTAAAACGGATCCAGCGCAGCTAAAAAGCTGTAATTATTAGTTATACTTATTACGAACTTTTCTTGCCTCTGCGTTGAACGCAGAGGCATTTTTATATCCAACATGGGTGAAGGCGGAGTGAAATTGGCAACTTAAGCCCTTGTCTCAGTAGCCAACTCGGCTGAGTTGTGACGGAGTTGTGATCGACAGAACTTAAAGAATTTTCTAAAAAGAGTAATATAGAACCACATAAGTATCTTGAAAACTGAGGAGGAAGCATTTTCAACGCAACCGGGCAGCATTTGATGATGTCCACACCGCAAATTTACCCAAGGAGGACTGATGAAGGTTGCCGTATTCAGTGCTAAACCGTACGACCGAGCATTTTTACAACGCATGAACGTGAATCATGGCCATGAACTTGTCTTCTTCGAGCCGCGTCTGGCAGCGGAGGTAAGTACTCTAGCAGCCGGGTTCCCCGCCGTGTGTGTCTTTGTCAACGACCAACTCAATGCCAGCGTGTTGGCCGATCTCGCTCGAACGGGAACTCGCTTGATTGCGCTGCGTTCGGCAGGCTTCAACAATGTTGATCTCGTGGCGGCAGACGAACTGGGGCTAACCGTCGTACGGGTGCCAGCCTATTCACCCTATGCCGTCGCTGAACACGCTGTGGGTTTGATTCTCTCCCTAAACCGCAAGATTCATCGCTCCTTCAATCGCGTGCGGGAGGGGAATTTTGCCCTGGATGGGCTGCTCGGGTTTGACCTGAATGGGACCGTTATTGGGATTATTGGTACAGGCAGAATCGGCGCGGTATTTGCGCGTATCATGCACGGGTTTGGCTGTCGCCTGCTGGCCTTCGACCCCTATCCAAATCCAGAGTGTGAGGAGATTGGTGTAGAGTATGTTTCTCTCCCACAACTCTACACCCAGTCCGACATCATTTCCCTGCATTGTCCTCTGACGCCGGAGACCCACCATATAATCAATGCCGAGGCTCTAGCCCAAGTCAAGCCAGGCGTTATGCTGATCAATACCAGTCGTGGCGCTCTAATCGATACAGTCGCCGTGATCGATGCAATGAAGTCAGGGCGAGTTGGTTATCTAGGTCTGGATGTGTATGAAGAAGAGGAAGATCTGTTCTTTGAGGATCTTTCTGGTCAAGTCATTCAGGATGACGTTTTCGCACGACTATTGACCTTTCCCAACGTGCTTGTCACCGGGCATCAGGCCTTCTTTACGCGCAATGCGCTCGAACGGATTGCTGAAGTAACCCTCGGCAACATTACCGCATTTGAGCAGGGCCAACTTTTAGCCAATCAGGTTACGGTAGAGCGCCTGCGGGCCTAGATAAAGGGATAACTACAAGTGCATCTTGGCATTCAAGCACTCTTGGCGGTGACACCGATCTTGGTAGCAGCCGTACTGCTGGTGGGGCTGCGCTGGCCAGCTCGTTTGTCCATGCCTGCCGTTTATTTGGTAGCCGCAACTATTGCGCTGCTAATTTGGCAAATGCCTCCCATCAACATCGTTGCTTCCACAATTCAAGGGCTTGTCATCACTCTTGAGATTCTCTACATTATTTTCGGTGCCATTTTATTACTCAACACATTACGATATTCAGGTGCCGTTTCCGTAATTCGCTCCACGTTTACGAACATTAGCACCGATCGGCGTGTACAAGTGGTAATTATCGCCTGGCTATTCGGCTCTTTCATCGAAGGCGCATCAGGCTTTGGTACACCGGCGGCAATTGTTGCGCCGCTGCTGGTCGCGATAGGTTTTCCCCCAATGGCTGCCGTCATGATCGGCCTGATGATCCAGAGCACACCTGTAACCTTTGGGGCTGTCGGTACACCTGTTATCATCGGCATTGGTGGTGGGCTGAGAAACCTGGCTCTCACAGAGCAATTGGCCGCGGTTGGACTGAGCTTTCGAGACTATCAACAAATAATTACGGCACGTGCGGCGTTGATCCACGGCATCATCGGTACCTTCATTCCCTTGTTCATGATCGTGATGATGACCCGCTTTTTCGGAAAGAATCGCTCGTGGACAGAGGGGCTGTCCATTACACCATTTGCGATCCTAGGTGGGTTGGCATTCACCATCCCCTATACCCTGACAGGAGTGTTTCTCGGGCCGGAATTCCCTTCACTTTTGGGTGCCTTAATCGGGCTGGCAGTTGTCACTGTTGCCGCACGCAGGGGCCTCCTCATTCCAAAAGACACCTGGGATTTCCCGCCAATACAGGCGTGGGCCCCTGAATGGGTGGGGCAGTTGCAGTCGCCAGATGAACCCCTTGTGGAGCACAAACCGATGTCGATGTGGATGGCATGGTTGCCCTATCTGCTGCTGGCGTTCTTTCTAGTGCTCAGTCGCCTACCTCAGTCGCCGTTGGGTCAATGGTTGAGAGAGGCATGGGAGATTCGGTGGGTGGATGTTCTGGGCACAGAGATCCAAGCGTCCACTACGCCACTCTACCTGCCAGGCACCATGCTGATGGCTGTGGTTGTTATGACCTTTATCCTGCATCGTATGAACACAGATCAGCTTAAGTCTGCTGTGGTGGACTCAAGTAAGATTCTCTTTGGGGCAGGCTTCGTCTTACTCTTTACAATCCCGATGGTGCGGGTCTACATCAACTCCGGCATGAATCCATTGGGTCTGCCGAGTATGCCACTTACCATGGCAGAATGGGTGTCATCCAATGTCGGTGCGGTGTGGCCTCTGTTTGCGCCTACGATTGGAGCCATGGGAGCCTTTATTGCTGGCAGCAACACCATTAGCAACTTGATGTTCAGTCTCTTTCAGCATGGAGTTGCCGAACGGCTGCACATGTCGGGCACCATGATTGTCGCCCTGCAAGCAGTCGGCGCAGCCGCAGGCAACATGATAGCCATCCACAACGTTGTCGCTGCCTCTGCAACCGTCGGCTTGCTGGGTCAGGAAGGAACATTACTGCGCAAGACTATCTTGCCTACACTCTACTACGTCGGGCTTGCGGGTATCCTGGGCTTAATCGCCGTCAGTCTACTGAATATTTCTGATCCGTTGACGACAATCCCATAGAGCCACATTCATTCTTGATGCGACCAAGCTTGTTATGCCTGCACCCCCGTGATACCGATTCAGCGCTTCTGCATACCTTGCCCAGCGGTAGCCAGTGGGTCACAGCAGAATGGGCTATCTGCACAGCCGGGACGAGTAAGGGCAACTGGCATCTCGCGTTCTCACCTCACCTCCGTTCCACTTCCTTCAGCAAGCACCTGCTAATTCCGATAGTTCAGGCACGGGTCGTTAGACCGCCCCCCTATCTCGATTATTTTTCTATCTTCACGTAGGGTTTTCAATGGAATTGTACCTGTCGGCTTGGACAGGTAGATCTTGCCCGATCTGGCAAATAAGACTGTCGCCAACGCCATTGCGGCGGGCTGATTTAACTTCTATACTATTAACAAGTTGATTGAAGGAAAGCAGCTAAAGAAAACAAGCAGTTGAAACATTCACATCTTATTTCAGACAAACAAACTCAAGTAAGAAGGAGAATCGTTATGTTGCGCTGGGCAATCATTTTCTTAGTTGTTGCACTCGTTGCTGCGGTATTAGGGTTTGGCGGTATAGCAGGCGCAGCGGCAGGAATTGCGAAATTCCTATTCTTCCTCTTCCTGGTACTTTTCGTTTTAGCCCTTATCTTTGGCCGGCGCGTCCTTGCTTAAGGCAAGCACTAAAGCCAAAGGTAATTTGAGAATTAACTAGGTAGTAAATTCCAAACATCATTCGATTGGACCTGGCCTATGGAGGAGAGGTTCAGTAAAAGTGGAAATGCAGCGTGTATGCCCCCTTCGTCACAAGTAGGGTGATTCACAAGGCAGGATGGTAAGGTAGGATGGTCGAATGCAGGAGGCTTGAGGTAAGCAAGCACTCGGCACAGAGTAAGAGAGACCACGGGTAAGAGAGACCACGATTGAGACAGACAGCGGACAAAGACAGACACAGGTTGTGACGGAGAGACAAACGGGACAGATGGGCAAACGGTTCTTGCCTTGCAAGAACTATGTCAGAGCCAATCGAATGATGGGGATTTTCCAACCGGGGTGGGTGCAAGATGTGGTAGTTATAGACAAGAACTGTACACATTTTGCACCCATCCCGTTATAATTTTGTGTTATAGATTCGTGTCACCACCTTTCAAAACTATGGTCAACACCATAGTTTTAGCTCCAGAGTCTTAGCATCGAAGCATCTCATTGAACCCAAGAAGCATAAGTGCAAGGTATGAAAGATATTTTATAATGAATAAAGATGAACTGATCCGATTTTTGAATGAAGATTTAGCCAATGAGCTTGCGGCAATTGTCCAATATATTACTTATTCAGCACAAGTAACTGGTCCGCATCGCCCGCCATTGGTAGAGTTCCTCTTGAAGGAAGTTCCCGATGAACAGGGACATGCAGAATTTCTAGCCAACAAAATTGTCGCACTGGGTGGGATTCCGACAACCAAACCCGCCGCGGTGGCGACTGCCGAAACGACAAAAGAATTGTTTGAGGCGGCGTTAGTGGCTGAACTAAAGGCGGTTGAGGGTTACAAGCGACGCGCTGAACAAGCTGAAGAATTTGGCGACCGAGGTCTTCAGGTCAAGCTAGAAGATATGTTGAGCGATGAAACCGGTCATGCAGAGGAGATCGAGCGCATCCTGCGGGACTGGCCTTCATAGGGTCATTGCGCTATCAGTAGGCATTTTAAGGCCCGGTATTGCTTTTGCATACCGGGCCTTTTGGTTTCCTCATAATTTGCCATCAATCTATCACGGTATCTATCTGTCATGTATCATGTGTGTACCAAATACTCACTAATGAAGTAATAACAGTAGCTTCCATAAGCACATCTGGAAAGAACTAAAGATGTCTGCACGCCAAATATTTATCGCTACATTGTGTGTCATTGTAACGGTGGTGGGTGCTTATCTTGTCTGGCGTTTGAGTGAAATTATCCTATTGTTGCTCGGCGCAATTATTTTCGCCTCGGCGGTACAACCTTTTGTTACCGCACTGGTTCATCGGAGGGTCAATCGGGGTCTAGCGATTATCCTCATCTATCTTCTGGTCATCACTGCCATAGTGGTTATTGTGGTTGTGGCAGTCCCCCCGCTGGTTACCTTTATCGTTACTGTGGTGCAGTCTGGCGTGCTTTCAACCAAGCTTACGCAACTGGCAACGCGCTTGGCAATCTTTGGGTGGGACAAATTTCAAGTATTGATCCCTGTGATTGCGCTGCCTACGCAATTCAATGCACTCATTGAGCAGACAGGAGAAGATGTACAACGTCAGGCGTGGACGTTGACGCAAAATACGGCAATTGCGTTAGGACAGGTCTTGCTGCTCTTTGCAATGACCTTCTACTGGCTAACTTCGCGCGAAAGCACGTTGGCGCTCTTGCTGCTGCTCAGCCCAAAAGCGCAGCGGGCACAAGTACATGCCATCTGGAACGATGTGGAGTTTAGACTAGGAGCGTATGTTCGAGGACAAGCATTCTTGATGAGTATCATCGGGATCACCTCCTATGTGGGCCTATTTCTATTGGGTGTTCCCTTTGCGCCGGCGCTGGCATTGATTGCCGGGGTAACTGAGGCGATTCCAATTGTGGGGCCATTGATTGGCGCAGTACCCGCCATCATTGTCGGCTTCACAGTTTCGCCCATGACAGGCTTTCTAGTTGCACTGTTGTACATGGTGATTCAAGGTCTTGAGAATCATGTATTGGTTCCCAGGGTTATGTCCTCGAACGTGGGGCTGAACCCCTTGGTGGTTATTATTGCCATTGTGGCTGGTAGCACGCTTAACGGTGTGATCGGCGCAGTATTGGCAATCCCTTTAGCCGGAACCTTGCAAGTAATTGCTCAACATATTTGGTTGACGCCAACCTTGGCCTCCTTGTCACATGAACATGAAAATGTTGCTGCGAATGGGGAAGAAACTCCAAAAGATGAAGATGAGGGTGCATTGCCGGCACCAGAAGTTATTCTAGCAGAATCGTCTGCTGAGGTTGAGGGTGTAGAGGTCGAAGGCATGGTTCGTATTAGACGCGAGACCACATGATTGTAAACTTTGAGCCTGATGTTGAAAGTGT
>JBBQIG010000291.1:0-6704 GCA_038324715.1 Anaerolineae bacterium
GAGCATATCATCATCATGCTCAAGTTTTGCCCCTTCAATCCTCACCTCTTGATAAAAAGTAAAAATTGTATCGAAAAGAGCACGGGGATCAATCAAGGCTGGTGCAAGATCAAGATAGGGTGCCATCAGTTGTGCAAACTGTTCCACGGCTTCTTCCTGGGAGACTATCAGCGGGTCCATGATACTCCTTTGAGAGCTACAGACTTACCTGAGACAGGCTTACTTGAGGATGTAATAGGTTGCGCGCTTCTCCCCGATCCGCAGCAACAAATTCTTGTCCACCAAATCAGCCAGGTCGCGACGGATAGTTTCGGGGCTTACCTCTGGGATGAGCGACTGATAGTCGCTATTGGTAATGCGCCCGTTGGCTTGCACAAACTCAAGCGCCTGATATTGACGCTCGTTGAGCAGCGTGCCCCACCCCGCAGAAGAGGCAAGAGCAGGCGTTGCAGACGGGAGAGTGCCCTGGGCAGGCGTGGCGGGCAATAACTCAATTGCCGCCGATTCCAACGTCACCTTGAATCCCGCTGCCGTCTCCTCAAAGATCGGCGCGGGCAATCCATTCTCCGACATCGCTGCCAGCATTCGATCAATACCGTATCCCAGCCGCTCGATATACCCCATGTCACTCAAGACCGCCACAACCGCCTCATTACGTGAATAGCGTTCATCTTTCAAGTTGCTCAACGTCACATGACCGGGAAGTCGTCCGGGGGAATAGACCTCCAAGCGGTTGCTAAACATGAGCAAACGAATGCCCTCGCCGCGGATGGCATAGTCACGATGACAGATGGCGTTGACAATTGCCTCGCGCACAACGGGCAAAAGATATTCCGTCGAGTCCTCGCGCGCCAGCCCATTGATCCGCATCCCCCGCCGCATATTGCTACTCACAAAAATTTCGGCCTGACGAATCTGATCCGCCACAGTGCCACCAATATCCTGGCGCACAAACTCGTCGCCCATCGCGTCACCCGCATAGCGCACACAGATAATCTCGGCGCTGCGAATAAACTGTTGGGGAGCGCGCCCAAAGAGCAGCATTCCCGCCACCGTGGGCGTCAAAATTGGAGCCTCACCCAGCGCCGACTCAGCATAGCCAACACAACCGCGCGCCAACAACGCCTGAGTAATATCCTCCGTGGCAGAAAAAGCAACCTGATCCAAATAGCGCAAAACGCGTTGCTCATCCAGGTCAGCCAGGGTCGCATTGGCAAGCAGTTGCGTCTCATAGCCAGCATCACCCCGTTCCAAGAGCAGGCGGCGCAATTCGGGCGTGGTCAACGGACGATTTTGAGAAGCAGTCCGCGTCCAATACATCCCTTGCAGGCTGTAAATGTGTGGCAATCCCGCGGGCACCTGCACCACCACCACCGGCCCCTGCTCCGTTGCTATCACCTGGGCACTGGGCAGCACCAGCGGCGGATCGGTCAGCAAGCCTGCCGCGGTGGCAGCATCACGCAGAGCATTCACATCAAGATCTTTTTGCAGAGACCCCTTGACAGATACACCCAGCAGCGCCACACCGCCATTCGCATTTGCCAGCGCAGCCAGGGTCTCAGCCAACGCACGCGGGGCACTCTTGGCTGGCACAAAAGCCACGCGGTCACTCATGCCAGCAGCAAGATAGCCCATCACTTCTTGGGTTTGAAGGGTAGGTTGTTGGCGGCGGATCATGTGGATTCCTTGCAACCAGAGAATTAGACAACAGTTCAATACAGATAGAAATACAGATAGGAGGTCGGGTAGAAATCAGGTGGAAATGGACTCCCTGCCTACTATAATCTCAACCTGTGTCACACGACTCTTGTCATGGTTTCTTGTCATGGTTCTTACTACGTGTTCTTACTATGGTGACGAAGCAGGGACGCTCAGGGTGCGCGGCGAGCTAAAATCGTGCTACAAGTGCCGGATGCAGAAGAGTCCATGGGAGCCGGTTCAGTGCGTGCACCGCTCAAAGTCCAACGGTCGGGCAATTGCTGCGCCTTGTCGGGCGGCTGATAGCGCAACGTAAAAATCACCCAACGCCGCATCGACAAATTTGTCTTCTCGACGAGTTCCACACAAACCGTTGTCGTGGGAGCCACACCATTCCCCTGGATTTCAACGCTCGGTATCTCAATGCTGGGTATCTCAACAGTGGGCGTCTGGATATTTCGTGAATGTACAAGCGCCAATGGCACAGAGGGGTAGGCTGCCAGATCATCAATGCGTTCAAGCGCCCATCGCTCATAGGCGCTATCTGCATCCAGTTGTGGCAAGGTTGTGCCAGGTGTCAACAACTGAGTCAGTTCAGCAGATGCTGGACGCTGCCAGAGCAAATAGGCCAGCACAACCCCCTCTGGCGAAAATGGATGGAGAGGGACCACCCCATCACAGAAATGCAGCCCTTGTGACTGCTCATAAAAGGAGATACGCTTAGGATCCTCAACGCGTGTATACAACACCATGCGACAAATATGAGTGCGTGCGCGGTAATCATTCAAGGGATAACGCGCCGTAATCGCCTGAATCAGAGCCGGAGAGTGTTGCCACTCCTCCCAATCGACGCCTATGAAACCACCCGGTGCATAGAGTTGTGTGACGCCATAGCCGTTGACTTCGCTTTCCCACCATGCAAAGGTCAGGTGCGTCGCGCCACCGAGGATGACCAACTCACGCGCCGTAATTACCTCTGCATTTTCTTTACTTCCATTTTCTTGGTCATTTGGGTCATTTTCTTCACTTTCTTCACTATCATTCGTACTATCAATCTGGCGATGGATGATTGCTTTGGCGTCTGTTCCCGCCGGAGCAATGATTCCTTGACCCAGCGCACCCCAATCATCAAAATAGCGCGGCAAGAGCCGGTAGGACTGGTCGAGCGTTGGGGCAAGTTCTGCATCATAGATGAGCGCACCCACCTGTCCGCTGTCAAAGCGAAAGAAGAGCAAGTTTTCTTCATTCTCATCATCGTCCAGATTTACGCCATGCCACCCACCCAGCGCCTCCCACCCCACAGGTAACACTTGAGCAAATTCAACTTCCAGCGTCTGTCCACGTTCGCCATCCGGCAACAACCTACAGCCGCCCATCAGCAATGCACAGCTAACGCTCAACCAGAGCAGACAGCGAATACTCTGGTTCATTGTGGTTTTAGTGGAAGTACTGTTAGTGGAACAACCATGATGGTTACACCCGTACAATCTAACTCTTTCATAAACCCATTGTAGATCAGCCCCTAGATGATGCCAAACCCTTTACGAAATTCATGGGAGAAAATTCATGGGAGGTGACCAATTGACGATGACGGCAGATCGACGTACCATAGACGCATTATAGGAGCCATCCGTAGTTTACGAACATATCACGGGCAAAATGAAGCCGTTTTCAGTATGAGGAGCCACAACAAGCTATGTTTACCCCCCTGTCGCGCGGACGCTGGTCGCAAGTGCTGCTTCCTGGGCTGCACATCAAGCGCTGGATATTGTTGCTGCTAGTCGGCGTCACCGTTGCAGGACTAGGGTTGACTTTTCTCCTGCGCGACTGGTATCTCACCGATCAGCTACCGCCAGCCGTCTATGCGTTGGCGCTACGTGCGCTGCCCGATTGGGTACGCGGCCTGCTGCTCCTTGCCACAGGACTTAGTGCCATCGTTGTCGCTGTCTGGTATCTCAATCGCTCGATCATCATGGCCCTGATGCCTGCCCAAAGCGCACCGGGCAATATTGAGATGGTTAACGTCATTCTCGACCGCCAGCGCCGGCGCTATGGGCCGCGCGTGGTTGCCATTGGTGGCGGCACGGGGATGCCCCAGCTTCTACGCGGTTTGCGCGCCTATACCGACAACATCACAGCCATTGTCACCGTGGCAGATGATGGAGGCAGCAGTGGCAAGCTCCGTCGCCAGATGGGCATGTTGCCCCCTGGTGATTTCCGCAACAACATCGCAGCCCTCAGCGAAGCCGAAGATTTGATGACACGCCTTTTTCAATATCGCTTTGCAGAAGGTGAAGTGACAGGTGAGAATGACGAAGCCAGCGCACTGGCAGGTCACAGCTTTGGCAATCTCTTTATTGCCACAATGGCAGCGGTCACAGGCAGCTTTGAAAGTGGAATTGCCGAGAGTAGCCGAGTCTTGGCAGTACGCGGCCAGGTGTTGCCCAGCACACTAGAGCAACTTACCCTCTGCGCTGAAATCTGCCGGCCCATTCCTCAGCGCGAGGGTGTCGGAGAAAACCATGACAGAGAAGGCAAGGTCAGAGAAGGAGATGACAGAGAGGCTGGCGAAGAGTGGATCGTGGTTGAAGGCGAAAGCAAAATCCCCGAAGCAGGTGGACGCATCATGCGCCTTTTTCTAAAACCAGAACATGCCCGTGCCTATCCCTTAACCTTGCAAGCCATTCTGCAAGCTGACCTCATTGTTGCTGCGCCAGGAAGCTTCTTTACAAGTGTGATGCCCAACTTGCTTGTGCCCGACATTCGCGCTGCCCTCTCGGCCTCTGTCGCCCCGCGCATCTATGTCTGCAACATTACCACCCAGCCCGGTGAGACGGATGGTTACACCGTGAGCGAGCACATGCGCCAACTGCGCCTCCACGCAGGAGACGCCTTTACAACTGTCCTTGCCAACGATAACTTTAACCATTACATAGAGACCTCGTCTCCCTTTGTCGGCGATTGGGTGACGCTTCCTCCTCCTGACGAACCCCTGGATTATACGCTCTTTACAGGTGACTTGGCGGATGGTAAACGCCCCTGGCGGCACGATCCCCAGGCACTTGCGGCGCGCCTGATGGATGTATACGCACAGATCAAAGGCCAACCCTAAAGCAGCATGTTCACACAATCTGTAATTATCCGTCAAAATAGTAATCCCTCCTTCACTGTGATACAATCGTACAGTGGTAGAGTGGTTATAGACGTGTGCGACACGTCTATAACGCGTTTGCAAGTGTTGATTACAGGTTGTTAAATCTATCCTATTAAACAGCACTCGTACTCGTGAAATATACACAAGCACAAACCAGCCCAACGTGGCACATGGTCGATGACGCCCATTCCCACGGCAGATTCATCCATGCCGCTGCGCCTATAGAAAATTTATCGCCTCGCATGGCGGCATTTCTTAAAGCGGAATAACACGACAACTCACAAAGGAGCACAGAATGGCAACTCGTATCGCAATTAACGGTTTTGGACGTATCGGTCGCCAAGTCACAAAAGCACTCTTTCAAAAATATAAGGGGGATTTTGACTTAGTTGCAGTCAACGACCTCAGCGATGTAGCAACCAACGCCCACCTCTTCAAATATGACAGCAATTATGGCATCTATCCTGGTTCGGTTGAAGTTGATGGCGGTGATATTGTGGTTGATGGCGACCGCATCAAAGTCTTGAGTGAGCGCGACCCAAGCAAGCTCCCCTGGGGCGACCTGGGTGTAGATATTGTGGTCGAAAGCACGGGTATTTTCACAGATCGCGAAAAGTCATCACTTCACATCAGTGCCGGAGCCAAAAAAGTCATCATCTCCGCACCCGCCAAGGGCGAAGATATTACCATCTGCATGGGCGTCAACGATGACAAGTATGACCCTTCCAAGCATCACATCGTCAGCAACGCAAGTTGTACCACCAATTGTCTTGCCCCTGCTGCCAAAGTCGTCAATGATACCTTTGGCATCGAACAAGGCATCATGACAACTGTTCACTCCTACACCAACGACCAGCGCATCTTGGACTTGGTGCACAGTGATTTGCGCCGCGCACGCGCCGCAGCCATGAGCATTATCCCCACCTCGACGGGTGCAGCCAGAGCCATTTCGCTGGTAGTTCCTGAACTCAAAGGCAAGTTTGATGGTTTCGCCCTGCGCGTGCCAACCTCTACAGTAAGCTTGGTGGATTTTGTGGCAAAAGTCTCCAACCCTGGCAGCACCGAGGATCTCTTGGCGGCATTTGACGCTGCTGCAGCAGGTCCCATGCAGGGCATTTTAGCCGTAAGCCGCGAACCCCTCGTCAGCATCGACTACAAGGGCAACGCCTATAGCAGCACCATTGACGCCGAGTTCACAAAGGTCTATGGCGACTTGGTGAAAGTTGTCACCTGGTATGACAACGAGTGGGCCTACAGCGTGCGCGTCACCGACATGGCGAAGTTCCTTGTCGACAAAGGCATCTAACCAAGAACTTTATCCGCAGTACAAATAATAGATTTCACACAAACCTTCGAGGAAGCCCAACAGCGCCCAACAGCAATTGGAGAGCTTCCTCGAAGGTGTATAAAAGGGGAATCTGATGAATAAGAAGAGTGTCAAAGATGTAAATTGGGCAGGGAAAAAAGCCCTGGTACGCGTTGATTTTAACGTTCCCCAGGGCGACGATGGTCAAGTCACCGACGACGCACGTATCCGGGCTGCCCTGCCCACCATCAACTATCTGCTAGAACAGGGTGCGGCTGTCATTCTCATGAGCCACTTAGGTCGCCCCAAAGATGGCCCCGATCCCCTCTATAGCATGAAAGTTATTGCCGACCACTTGGCGACGCTTGTCGATGTACCTGTGCAATTTGTGCCTGCGCTCACGGGACAAGAAGTTGAACGTGCAGCCGCCGCACTCCAACCGGGACAGATCCTACTCCTGGAAAATACCCGCTTTGACCCGCGTGAAACCAAAAACGACAAGACGTTGGCGCAAGAACTTGCCAAACTAGGTGACGTTTATGTCAA
>JBBQIG010000292.1:0-6681 GCA_038324715.1 Anaerolineae bacterium
CGCTTTGGGTGGCGCTTTTCAAAACGTCGTCACCCAACGTTGGGCCGATACACAGGCAGCCATTGACCTCCTAAAGCGCACAGGCAATGGACGTGCCACCTTCCTGCCCCTGGATCGCCTCTCTGTCCTACCCGCCGTCCCTGCGCCCAAGAGTTCTGGCGTGCTTGGCAACGCAGCAAAACTAATTGAGTATGATCCCCAAATTGAGGATGCAGTCCAACAGTTGCTCAACCGCGTTTGGGTGGTCGATACATTGGAGAACGCACGCCGTGCGCTCGACAATCACCAGGGACAGAGCCGCCCCACGGTCGTAACTCTAGAGGGCGACATCGTGCGTCCCGGCGGAGCGGTGACAGGTGGCAGCGACCAGACTCGTCGCGATGAGTCTATTCTCGCACGCGAGCGTGAACTGCGTGAGTTACCTGCACAAATTCGCAAAGCTACCGAGCAATTTAAGCAGCAAAATCAACAGGTTGAAGCCCTCACAGGCAGCGATGAATCTTTAGTGCACCATATCGCCACAACCCAAGAGGGGCAAACCGCCATCGGGCGCCAAGAGCGCGAGCTACGCAGCCAGGCAGAAGAGATGCGTCGCCAGCTAGATCGTGCCCAACAGACCGAACGGTGGCATCAAGAACGTATTGCCCAAATTGGCAAAGAAGTTGAGTTGCTACAAGAGCAGCGCAGGGAACTCGAACTTCAGCAAGAAAGCGTAATCGCCGCCCAAACCGAAGCACAGGGATCGCTTCAGGCAGCGGAAAGCGCACTGGAGAACGCTGCCGCAGACGACTTGCTGCGTCAGGTAGGCGACCAGCGTGCAGCCGCAGCCCAGGCCCAAGCAGCTTGGCAGAATCGCCGCACCCTGCTTGAAACCCAACAGCGCAGCCTTCAATCCAATCTAGCGCAGACCGTTGCCAAAGAAGAGCTACTGAACCAACTGGCACGTGAGGAAGCGACATTAGCCATTCGCCTGCGCGACTTAACCGCACACGAAGATGAATTAAACCTCGCCATTGCCCAGCATCAGGCTAAACTCACGCCATCAGAACAGAAGCTGACCCAGTTAGAAACCGAGCAAACGCAACTGGAAAGCCAGGAGCGTCAAGCGCAAGAATTGCTGCGCCGCAATGAAAGTGCCTGGAACGCAGCCCAACTTCATTATCAACGCACAGATGATCTGCTACGCCAACTACGCCACGATATTGAACAAGACCTGGGATTAGTGCTACTAGAGACAGGTGAAGACCTTGCCTATCAACCGCCGCTGCCGTGGGCGGCTGTTGTCGAGCAGATTCCACCCCGTGCCGACCTGCCCGATGGCTTGGAAGAAGAGGTTCGCCAACTGCGCGTCCGCCTGGGCCGCGTCAATAATGTCAATCCTGATGCACCGCGTGAATATGCCGAAGCCGCGGGTCGCCACGAATATCTGCTGACTCAGTCTACAGACCTAGAAGCCGCCATCGCCAATCTGCGTAAGATTATTCGCGAGTTGGATGAAGTGATGGAGACCGAGCTTTCTCGCACCTTTGCCGCCGTCTCCGAGCAGTTCGTCTACTTCTTCCAAAAGTTGTTCAATGGTGGGGCAGCCAAACTTGTGCTCGCAGATCCAGATGATATTACCAACTCAGGCATTGAAATTATTGCCCGTCCGCCAGGAAAACGTCCGCAGAGTCTCGCCCTTCTCTCTGGTGGTGAGCGTACGCTTGCCGCAATGGCCCTAATCTTTGCCATTCTGCGCGTCAGTCCCACCCCATTCTGTGTTTTGGATGAAGTGGACGCAGCGTTAGATGAAGCGAATGTCGATCGCTTCCGCATGACAGTAGAAGAATTGAGCAGCGAAACGCAGTTCATTATCATCACCCACAACCGCCGTACATTGGAAGGCACCAACGCCATCTATGGCATTACAATGGCAAGCGACGGAGCAAGTCGTGTGATTAGCCTGCGTCTGGATGGGGAGAAAATTGTACAACAAGGCGACCAAGCCAGTAGCACACCACCCCCAGAGGGAGTAGATCCGGATGTGGCGACAATTGAAGATCTGGTAAAGATGTAACAGGCTGGCTCTCACGTAAATTGGTTCAGGAGATGAGGTTAGTCACTTGAATCAGCATTTGAATCAGAAGGGAAACGCGCTTCTAATTCAGCATGAGGGACATACTCTGGTGCATGCAAACCAAGTCGCTCCAATGCCATTGCTGCCGCCGCTTGTGAAGCTTCTTGCTTGCTTACCCCTTGCCCCACGCCATAGCGCAAATCATTGATGGAAACCTGGAACACAAAAGTTTTGGCATGGTCTGGTCCCTCTTGATCAACTAGCTTGTACTTTGGCAAAATGCCATAGGTGCTCTGTGACCATTCTTGGAGTCTGCTCTTTGGGTCTTTGTGCAGCGCCTTCAACGCCACCCGTTCCAGGTCAGTTTCGACCAGTGGCATTACAAATTTCCGTACAGCGTCCACACCCAACCCCAGATAAATTGCACCGACAACAGCCTCAAAGGTAGCACAAAGGGTAGCAGCGCGTTTGCGCCCACCACTCTCTTCTTCCCCATGCCCCAAGTAGAGGTAGTCCCCCATGTGAAGCTGGCGCGCAAAACGTGCCAACGCCTCGCGCCGCACCAAAGCCGCACGCATGGCGGTTAAGTCCCCCTCGCGTGCTTTTGGATACAGGCTGTAGAGAATTTCGCTGACAACATAGCCCAGGATCGAATCGCCCAAGAACTCCAATCGCTCATTGTCATCCAGCGCCCCGTCAGTCATTTCGTTGACATAGCTGCTGTGAACAAAGGCGTTCTTTAATAACTGCTTATCAGGAAATTTCAATCCATGTTCTTGTTCAAAGGTCTCAATATCTCGTAGGCTCATTAGAAGCTAGGTGGTTTCTTGAGTCCGTGTCCTGTCAACACGGCAACCACTGTTTCGCCGGGTTGAATGAGGTCACGAATTCTATCCAAGGCAATCGTCACCGTGGCGCTGGTAGGTTCCACAAAATAACCTCGTTGCGCCAATCGTTCATGATATCGCTGCACTTCATCTTCAGTGACCGCCACAGCTGTTCCTTTCGAACAACGCAACGCTGCCAAAAGCGCCTCAGATCGCACAGGCTTGCTGATGGCAATCCCATCGGCACTGATCTTCTCCATGTGCGGGCTGGCTTCTACCTTATCCAAATTGGCATGAAAGGCCTCATACAAAGGCGTATAGGGTTCAGCCTGTACAGCAACCAATTTGGGTAGTTTATCGGTAATACCCGATGCTTTCAAATGTTGAAAGCCGCGCCATGTACCCAATAACGAGCCACCATGGCCTGTGGGCGCAATAAACCAGTCCGGCACCCGGCGGCCTAACTGCTCCCAAATCTCCCAAGCAGTCGTCATCTGTCCCAACAAAAAGGCCGGATGCCACGCATGCGAACCATATTTAATCGATTTAACCATCCCACAAGCGGCTTGCGCAGCCCTAGCCGCTGCATCACGCGGGCCAGGAACCTCCACTAGTTCGGCACCGTAGATCGCAATTTGCGCCTTCTTGGGTTCAGGCGCACTCTCAGGTACATAAATGCACGCCTGCAAGCCAGCACGAGCAGCATAACAGGCCAGACTAGCCCCCGCATTGCCACTAGAATCATCTACAACTGTTGATGCACCCTGCCGCACCAACCAGTTCACCATAACACTCACGCCTCTGTCTTTGTACGAGCCGGTAGGCATCAGCGCATCCAACTTCCAATAGACAGGTTGTTCCCCCCACACGTCACGGATCAGTGGCGTCCAACCTTCGCCTAACGTAATCCGTTCGTGTCCCTCACCCACTACCGGCAGCATCGCTGCATAGCGCCACAGTCCCACCTGGTTTTCGTCGATGGCGTCCAGTGAAAAATTCGGAATATCCGTATACTCAAGGGGGTCATTTGTGGCTGGGCAGCGCAAAGGGCTTAATTCGGCAGGGGCGCGAAATTTGCTTGTCGGGCAATACGCAATCAACAAGAGAATCCTTTCAGCGTCCAAGTGATAAAATGTCCTTATAGTTTCGCCTAGATTGGTATGCTTGTCAAAGCAAATGAGTCATTTGACCTCAATAGTTCCATGAACATAAGAAGTACACGAATTAGATACTCAATGGATCAAGAAATTGTAGTGTGAATTATGGCATCAGGCGTTTACACTTGGTATAGTTGATCTGAAATGACTTGACACGAACAATAGGATTTTCAGGTCAAGTCAGTCGAAATTCAACTCGCTCCTGCCTGTTAACCCTTGTGAAGTATGATATAATAAGGGCTTGTGGGTACTTCACAGAGCGAAGGCACGCCATGTTTTCGTGCATACACAGTTACTTTTTTCCGGCACAATAATCCGGTTTATAACATGTAGGAGCGGTAGCCTTGCTACGACGATTATTTGGTAGACAAGAGACCAAGACCGAAGATGAGGTAAAGGTGGAGGAAAGCCTCCAGAAGACACGCAATACCTTCTTCGGGCGCATTAGTACACTTTTTCAAGAAAACGAAATCACGGAAGAGCTTTGGGAGCAGGTTGAGGAAACCCTGATCTCTGCCGATGTGGGCATGAGCGTCACCCTGGAATTGGTGGAGCGCGCACGTGCTCGTGTGGTGCGCGAAAACATCAAGGCCAGCCGTGATGCCTACCTTGCCCTCAAGCAGGAGATGGTAGAACTCCTCTCCTGCGCCGAGCCGCTTCACATTGACGAGCCAAGAATCCTCACCATTGTCATGGTGGTGGGCGTCAATGGTGCGGGCAAGACCACCAGCATCGGTAAGATGGCAAAGCTTTACAAGAATAGAGGACGTAGAGTCCTCATTGCCGCTGCAGATACCTTCCGCGCCGCAGCGATTGATCAATTAAAAGTTTGGGGTGATCGCGCAGGCGTAGAAGTGATTGCCCATGAACCAGGGGCTGATCCCGGTGCGGTTGTCTTTGATGCCATGCGTGCCAGCCAAGAGAGTCGTCAGGCAGACCTGCTCATTGTAGACACGGCTGGACGCTTGCAGACCAAATTCAACTTGATGAAAGAGTTGGAGAAGATCACACGCGTGGCGGCAAAACAAGTGCATCGCGCCCCACACGAAGTACTGCTGGTGATAGATGCTTCCACCGGTCAAAACGCAATCTCACAGGCAAAAGCCTTCAAAGAGAGTGCTAAGGTAACAGGGATCATACTGACCAAATTGGATGGCAGCAGCAAAGGCGGGGCAGTTCTCAACGTCAAGCATGAGTTGGGCGTCCCGGTACGTTTTGTGGGCACAGGTGAAAAAACAGACGACTTTGCCCTCTTTGACCCGGTAGCTTTTGTAGAAGGATTGTTGGGCGACTAGTTGTTGAACGATTAAAAGTAGACGTTCAACAAGCCGAATAATTTGCAACGAACAAAAATTTGTCAGTCACTGGCTGACCAGAAGGAACAAAGCATGTCTGAAATTGAATCTCGCCTATCGCACCTTGTGGAGCAAATAAGCATGATCCGGAGGCGTCTTTGACATCCCCACCAAGGCGGAGAAGGCAAACGAATTAGAAGCAGAGAGTGGCTCACCAGAATTCTGGAATGACCAACAGCTTGCCCAAAAGAAAATGCAAGAACTGAGTGCTTTACGCAGCCAGGTTGAACAGTGGGAGACTCTTTATCGGCGTGCTTCAGATGCACTTGAACTTTTGCAAATGGTGGATGACGATCCTGCGCTGCTCACCGAACTTGAGCAAGAAACAAACTCGATAGAGAATGAGTATAAACAAGGCGAGTTTGCACTTGCATTGAGTGGCACTCACGACGCTGATGCAGGAATTATCAGCATCCATGCCGGTGCAGGCGGTACCGAAGCCCAGGATTGGGCACAGATGCTCTTGCGAATGTACTTGCGCTGGGCCGAAAAGCATAACTACAAAACCACCATCACCGACATGACCGAAGGTGAAGAAGCGGGCATCAAAAGTGTCACCGTCGAGATGGATGGGCCCTATGCCTACGGCTATCTGAAAGCCGAAAAAGGTACACATCGCTTGGTGCGCCTCAGCCCTTTTGACTCCGCCAATCGTCGCCATACCAGCTTTGCAAAAGTCGAGGTCGTGCCGGTCTTAGACGAAAGCATTGACATTGAAATCAATCCTAAGGATATTGAAACCGAAGTCTATCTAAGTGGTGGCGCAGGTGGACAAAACGTGCAGAAAAATGCAACAGCCGTTCGGCTCCGCCATCTCCCGACAGGCATTGTCGTCACCTGCCAAAACGAGCGCAGTCAAACGCAAAATCGTGAATCTGCCATGCGTGTCTTGCGCGGCAAGCTCTACGACATTGAGCAAGAACGGTTGCTAGAGGAAAAAGCCAAGCTACGCGGCGAAAATGTGCAAGCAAACTTTGGTGCACAAATCCGCAGCTATGTGCTTCATCCCTATCAAATGGTAAAGGATTTGCGAACAGACGTAGAGACAGGCAACACTTCCGCCGTTTTGGATGGTGACCTGGATCAATTCATGCAAGCATGGCTGAAACAACAGGTTGGCGTCTTCGACGAGACTGAGTAACCAACGGTGGTAACCAACGGGAGTAACCAACGGTTCGCATCTAGCCACGTCAAACTGTACATCACCACCCCTTTATGGTAGGCTTACGGTCGTTCTTCTGTAGAGTTCCAGAGTGCCAACGTCCTCTAAGTAAACGAAACGGGCG
>JBBQIG010000293.1:0-6677 GCA_038324715.1 Anaerolineae bacterium
TCCTTGACCTTGTCACGATGTTCGCGAATCATGTCCGTGTACCCAAACTCAAAAGCCCATGCCCGCCACAACTTGAAGACCTCATAGGCATCGGTATAGTCCGGCTCGCCCTCTTCCACCACACAGCCGATCTCCTCAAAGGCAGATCGTTTGGCCTCCAACGCCGCGGTCACACGCCGGTCAACCGGCACGCCGCCGAAGTCGCGGCTCCAGGCAACACGCACCCCTTGCAAATCTCTTCCCAAGTCCCCCGCAAACTTGCTTCCTGGCTCGGTAATCGCAATTGGCGAGCGTGGATCGGGGCCAGCTATGGTGCTTAACATCAGCGCCACATCCCCCACCGTGCGCGCCATCGGTCCATCCACAGAGTAGGTAAACCAGCCATGCGCCTTGGGCCAACTTGGCACGCGTCCTGGCGAAGGACGGAAGCCGACGACATTACAAAAGGCAGCAGGAATCCGCAACGAGCCACCTGTATCAGATCCATCTGCAATGGGAAGCATACCGCAAGCCAGCGCCACTGCTGCCCCCCCACTGCTCCCCCCACAGGTGTGCGTGGTAGCATAGGGATTCAACGTCGCTCCGAATACCGGGTTAAAGGTCTGCGCTCCTGCGCCAAACTCTGGCACGTTGGTCTTGCCAATTGTAATCGCTCCCGCCGCGCGCAATCGCTCCACAATCAGCGCATCTTCCGTGGGCACATCATCAGCAAAGAGTGGCGACCCGCGCGTCGTACGGATCCCCGCAGTCGGAATCAGATCCTTGTGGGCAATCGGCAACCCATGCAAAGGCCCAACCTTATCCCCACGCGCCAGCGCAGCATCTGCAGCACGCGCGCCATCCATGGCGCGTTCGGGCAATAGCGTCACGACGGCATTGACCTTGGGGTCAACGCGCTCAATCTGATGCAGATGTGCTTCCATCACTTCGACTGCCGACAAATCGCGCTGGCGAATATGCAAAGCCAACTCGCGGGCACTCATAAAATAAATCTCGCTGGTAGACATGCTGGAGAAATCCTTAATGCCGCTATCCGCGTCGGTTACGCGATGACGGCTTGAGGCGCATCACCCTGCCAGACGCGCTGGAGATTGCTAAAGATAAATGCACCTCGACGCGCCCATGTATCGCGCGTCACGCCAGCAGTGTGTGGAGTCAGCAAGACATTCTCCATGGTGAGCAGTGGGTTATCCGGCGCAGGCGGCTCCTGCGCCAGCACATCCAGCGCGGCTCCCGCGATCTGGTTGCTTTGCAGCGCAGCAATCAGCGCGCTTTCATTCACCACAGGCCCGCGAAAGGTATTGACCAAGAGTGCGCTGGGCTTCATAGCGGCGAATTGTGCCTCGCCCATCATGCCGCGCGTCTGATTATTCAAAGGCGTATGCAGGCTCACCACATCCGACTGCTCCAACAATTCATCCAGTGTCACCCGCGTCACTCCTAATTCCGCTTCCACCTCGGCAGCAACAGGCATGGCATCATAATAGATCACCGTCGCCCCAAAGGCACGCAAGAGCCGTGCCACCTTGCTCCCAATATTGCCCAGCCCCACCAGCCCCACCGTCTTGCCATGAATGGTATAGGTCGTCGCACCCGAATCAATTGCAGCCCATGCCTGGTTGCGCACATTGCGATCCATCGCCCCGAGTTGGCGATACCACGCCAGAATCAGAGTCAACGTGTGCTCTGCCACATCAATAGAGTTTGTGCCACCATTATTGGCAACTGGAATCTTCAACTCTTTGCACAACCCAATATCAAGCGCATCAAAGCCAGCGCTCACAAGTTGGACGAGTTTCAATTGCTTGGCAGCGCGCAACGCTTCGCCACTGATCACCGCCGGAAAAAGGATCATAAAATCTGCATCGCGTGATAATGCCACCTGTTCACTGGGGGGAAGTTTGGCAGAAGCCGTTGTGACATCATAGCCAGCGGGGGCTTGGCTGGTGAGCAACGCCGCTGTATCGGCGGCAAGGTTGGTGAAGAAAACGACTTTCGGCATAATTTTAACGCTCCGCCCAATAATCTAGCACGAGTACTTTTTCTAAATGGGGACGCAACAGTTGCCCAAAGGCACTGTGTGCAGGATGCGGCAGGTAGGCATCGCGACCCGCAGCATCTTGAAAAGTGACAAAGAAACAATGGGTAAAGCCATCGGCCTTGCCCTCCACGCTGACATCAGTTCCCCACTCAAAGTCGATGATGGCATCAATTTGGCTGGGCAGTGCAGCAAAAGCTTGCACCACGCGCTGAATCTCTTCAGCGCTACTTGTGGGCTTAAAGGCAAACAAGACCACATGGCGCAGCACTTTACTCCCAGAGCTAGCCGGATTCAGGGCAGAATTTAGGGCAGAACTCATGCTCCATCCTTTCCAAAAGTCTTCAAACGTTGTAGTTTAGAAATTTTCAACAAAGCGGCAGAAACGTTCCAAGGCAGGTTCTAAAATCGACATCTCGGAGGCAAAACAGAGGCGCACGCTGCCCTCACCCCCTACGCCAAAGGCACTACCAGGGGCAACCGCCACCTTCTCGCTTTTGATCAACTGTACACAGAAATCAAAGGAATCGGTCATGTCCTCAATCTGTGGGAAGAGATAAAAGGCTCCCTCTGGCTTGGGCAGGCTAATCCGCGCCACCGACGACATTGCTGCCGCGGCAAAGGCACGGCGTTCGTGCAACTGCTCCAACAACGCAGCCACCTCATCTTCACCCTGACGCAATGCCACCTCACCCGCGCGCTGGATCATGGAAGCGGCGTGGGAAATAATGAACTCGTTGAGTTGCGTCGCCTTTTCCACCAAGTCCTGACGCGCCACCACCCATCCCAAACGCCAACCTGTCATGCAATAGCTCTTGGAAAAAGATTGTGCAACGATCACAGCATCATCACGGTTGCACAAGCGCAAAATCGAAGGGGCAACATTCCCTTCATAGTAGAGACGCTCGTAGACCTCATCCGCCAAGAGCCAAAGCCCATATCGCCGTGAAAAATCGAGCAGGGCTTGCTGTTCGCTTGGCGTTGCCACCCAGCCCAGAGGATTGGAGGGCGACGTATAGAGCAACATGCGTGTGCGCGGGGTAATTGCCGCTTCCAATGCAGCAAAATCAGGCGCAAAGCGCTCCCCCTCGCGAACATAGGGCACTTCGACCGGCGTCGCCCCATACAGCTTGATGATCTCAGTGCCGTTGGGCCAGTTTGGCGTCAAGACCAACGCCTCGTCGCCTGGATTGATTGTGCAACGGATGGCAACATTAAGCGCCTGCACACCGGATTGCGTAACCAAAACCTCCGTCCGCGGGTCAATCGTGACTTGATGCAACGACTGATATTTTTCGGCAATCGCCTCACGCAAGGAGGGCAAGCCGCCATTCTCGCTGTAAAAGGTATAGCCATCTGCCACGGCTTGCGACAATGCTTCTCGGATCAGGCGCGGGGTAGGCAAGTTTGACTCGCCAAAGTGAAGCTTCAGCACGCCTTCCATGCCAAAGGCAACATTAGCAATTTCACGAATGCGCGACGGTTGGATCGCCGCTAGACTAGACGCAAGGGCAATCGGCGGCGTAGATTGTTCTAACATAGGTCCTTGCTGTTGGGGTGATTGTTATACTGCTATGTAAACAACTTGCGTGAATAACTACAGCACAGAACTGGGAAAACAGCTCTGAAGCAGATGTTAGTAAACCAGATTCTGTACAACATACTCTAGCACGGTTTCTCACGATCTGCCAAGCAAAACCCATCGGCACCAAACCCACTGGCATGGCAACAAACAACCGGCGTCGTGAGACGCCGGTCACTAGTTTCATGACTTTCTATCCATGACTCTCTGTCAAGCAGCAAAGTCTCAAATTCAAAGCCTAAGCCTTCAGACCGCTCAAGACCACACCTGAAATGAAGTAGCGTTGTGCAACGGCAAAAAGCAGCAGCACAGGCAGTGTCATAATCGCCGCCGATGCCATCAGCAAATGATCGCGCGGGTCAGCACTCTCCAGCGGCAAAAACTGGAAGAAGCGCATGCCCACCGCTGCGGTAAACAACTCCATACGGTTCAGATAAATGAACGGGGCAAAAAAGTCATTCCACTCGGTGAGAAATTGCAAGATTGCCACAGTGGTCAAGGCTGGCTTCATCAGCGGCACCAGCACTTGCCACAAAATACGAAATGGCCCTGCGCCATCCAGCGTCGCAGCCTCATCTAAGTCACGCGGAATACTCATCAAGAATTGGCGCAGCAAGAAGATCATAAAGGCGCTGCCGCCCAGCCATGAGCCAATCGTCAATGGCACATAGGTGTTGATCAACTTGAGTTTGAAGAACAACAGGTATTGGGGAATTAATGTTACCGTTGATGGAATCATCATCGTTCCCAGCATCAAAATAAACCAGACATTTTTGCCCACAAAGTTAAAGCGCGCAAAGGAATAGGCCGTCATTGTGGAGGTAATCACAGTGCCTGGAATTGTAATCGCGATAATCAAGAAGCTATTCAGCAACCACCGCGCAAAGGGTACCGTTTCGAAGACCTGTGCATAGTTGCCCCATTGGGGAACTTCAGGCACCAGATGCGGTGTAAATGACCGCAACTCTTGCCAAGTCTGTAATGAACTTGAAGCAGTCCAATACAAAGGAAAGGCAAAAAAGAGTCCAGTGATTGCCAACAGCACATAGGCAATCCCTTTGCTAATGCGTTGCTGACGACGGCGTGCACGCGAATAGGAATGATCAATCGGGCGGATCAGCGTTGGTGCGCCCGAAGACTCTCCAGAAGTAGCAGAAGATGTCGTCATCGTGCCTTACTCTCCATAATAAAAGACCCATCGTTTCGATAGCTGCATTTGCACAATCGTAAGGGCAATGACAATGATCGCAAAGAACCAAGCAAGCGCCGAAGCATAGCCCATGTTCCAATAGTCAAAAGCATGTTTCCAAATATGAAGACTAAAGAACCATGTGGCAAAACCAGGCCCGCCCTCAGTCGCCACAAAGGCGGCGGCGAAGGTTTGCAACGCACCAATAATGCCCAGGACGGTGTTAAAGAAGATGGTGGGCGTGAGCAGTGGAATCGTTACATGACGTACACGCTGCCACGCATTGGCTCCATCAATTGCAGCCGCATCGTAGAGCGAGTCCGGGATCCCCTGCAACCCTGCCAGAAAGATAATCATCTGTGTGCCGCCAATGCCTGCCCACAGACGCAAGGAGATCAACGAAGGAATTGCCCAGCGTCGATCAGAAAACCACCCAGGCGGATTTTCTACACCCATATCGCCGAGGAATTGGTTGACAATGCCAAAGTCCGTGTTGAGCAACCACTTCCACAACACAACCGACGCCACCAGTGGCACCAGTGAAGGCATAAAAAAGAGCGTTCGATAAAAGCCCACGCCTTTGAGTTTCATGTTCAGCAAGATTGCCAGGAACATGGAACCAAATATGCCAAGCGGCACACTCAACCCAGCAAAGTAAAAGGTTCGCCAGAGTGAGGGCCAAAACAGTTCATCGTCTGTAAACATCTTGACGTAGTTTGCCGCACCAATGAATTGGGGTGGGGCCAAGACATCATATTTTGTCAAGCTCAAGTAGAGTGACACCAGCCCCGGCCCTATAAAAAGACCAAAGAAGCCCAGCAGCCACGGTGTCAGAAAAAGATAGCCATACAAGTTTTCGCGACGCCGGAGGCGCGACCCTTTTCGCTTTGCCGGCGGTGCGCCGATCTCTTTGGCTAAGGTTGCCATTGTGTCTCCTTCTAAGACAGAAGATGTGGAGGGACACAAGGTTACGCCCCTCCACAAATCACGTCAAGATTTAGGCCGGTTCCAGATCCAATACAGTTTGGATGGCGTCGTGCAGGGTTTGCAGACCTTGCTCGAAATCTACAGGCTGTGTTGGGTCAAAGAGCAGCGCGCCATATTGACTGATGGCATCGGTATACTCACGTCCACGCGAATTGGCAGGAGCATGGGCAGGAATGCCATTTTCCAAGCTGGGGATAAACCACTCGTGGATAGGATCTTGTTCGATCAACGCTTGTAATGCGTCTGGGCGCACAAACGCACCCTGACCAGCCACCAAGTTAAAGCTAATGCAACCCTCGGTGTTCGTGATGTGCTGTAGGAACGCAAAGGCCTCGGTTGGATGCTCGGTGCCATTGAGAATGTTCCATGTGCCGCCACGCAGTTGAGAGGGGAAGCGTCCATCTTCACGTGTTGGGAAGAGAATCTGCGCCACTTCACCAACCGCCGGATCGGTTACATCGCGCTTGAAGTTACGCACGTCGAGCGAACCCGACATGTTCATCGAGATCAGGCCCTCTTTGTTGGCAGTAGCCAAGTTTTCCACCGATCCAGGCGCAGGCAACACCTTGTCTACCACCGTCAAGTCATAAAGCCAGCGTAGCGCAGCCTGCGCATTCGGATCATCAAGAAGCAGCGACTGCGTGCCCTCCTCGTTGATCAAGTAGCTGTTCCAGATACGAGTCAACACGACAAGTGTTGCTTCAGATGGGCCTACGGAAAGACCAAAGCGCTCGCCATCCACATAGAGTTCGCGTGCCCACTCAGCAATGGTATCCATTGAAGTGTCGTGACTTGTTGGTTCCGGCAGTTCGATGCCAGCCTCGCGGAAGTGAACCGCATTAGTTACAAGTGTATCAGTACCAGCCCAACCCCAGCTTGGC
>JBBQIG010000294.1:0-6669 GCA_038324715.1 Anaerolineae bacterium
AATCACCAGCCGGAGGCTTTTCCCAATCCGCTTCAATGGCACGCACTAATTCTAAATAGCGTGCGTTGCCAGTCTCTTGATAAAGCAAGCAAAGCCCGTGGCTCATAGCCATATTCATCTCTTCAGAGCCAGCATCATGTACGCGCAGGTCGCCATCCAGAAAGACCTTGCACAGAAGATCCGCGGCTTTGCAGCAACACGCTAATGCAGCTTCGTCCTGGGTCTCTTGATACCACAAAAGCAAGCCGAGGATACAGTGATAATGCCCCCACAGATCCCAGAGCGCAATTGGCCCATCTGCGCCGACTAACGAAGACGAACCGATCAAACGCTTGGCGCGCGGAAAAGGGCCAAGATAGCCATCCTCGTCTTGCACAGCAATCAATTCGCTCACTGTACGTTTGAGCACAGCCTGAAGTTGGGGATCGCGCGTCAATTGCCATCCCAACACCGCCGAGGTGATAAACTTGCCTACAAATTCGCCCGACCAGGGTAGGAGATCACGTTCTGGCTGGCGATCTCGGTCACGAAACATTTGCAGCAGCGCAGGATTGGCGTCGGGTGTAATTAACCACCACTGGTCGATACAAGCCTGCAATCGTTCATGCACAATTCCCTCAAGTTGGAACCGAATCTGATGTGGCTTTTGTAAAACAGGGGATTGAGGCAAGGAAGCGGCATCTTTGTTCATTTTAGTCTCCACAGGGTTCTTCTATTGGGTGGCTATTTTGTGTGGCTATTTTATCTTTGTGGGTTGAAGTTATGGCAACCAGAACTTTACTCTATTTCGTCCCAAAGAAGCATTTATCCTACAGTGGGATATTAAAAGCAGGGGGATAGGAAAAAGGCCCACACAGCCTGTAGCTGCATGGGCCTAAAGTTTGATTGCGATTCTACACAGCCATCCACGTGCTAGATGTTGGGTATCACCTCAACCACAAACCCAAAGACGCCGATGCCTAAGAGCAATAGACCCGACGCCACCGTCAGGCTGTGGTAATGGCGCGTCGTCCAGTGTGTAAACTGACGCTGGAAGGGCTGGGCGATCAGTGGCAGCAAGACCAAAGGCCAACCAAATCCCAAGCCAAAAGCAACGAAATAGGCTAGACTACCAGCCAATTGTGAAAGGCTGCCCGCGCCGATCAAGAAGGCACTTACCACAATAGGCCCAGCACAGGGGAGGGTCATGGGGCCAAGCAGAAGTCCATAGAGGTAGGCCATCAGATAAGGGTTACGCAAGGTGGGTGCTTGGGCTGTGCTCAGGCTCTGGAAGGGATTGCGCCCACTCACCATCAGCCCTCCCATCACGATCACAACGCCATAGAGGATTGGCAGCAGCACAGGCAAGAGCGCACCAAACGACGCTTGCAGGACATAGAGCAACCACCCAACTCCCATCATAAGCGTCAAAACACCAGCCAGCACCAACAGCCCCAACCAGTTGCGCGCCTGACGCCCTCGCTCGTCGCCCCCATTCCCCACCATGAAAGCAATCAGCCCCGGATAGAGGGGCAGGATACAAACATTGGTTAAAATTGCCGCGTTGCCCAATATGAATGCTTGCAAGAGTTCGCTCATCTATTGCGCAACTCTCGCTATTGATGCAACGAAGAGCAACGCACAGCTAGGTAAGCAAAGCAGCCTTATGCCTCTGTTCATGCCGGTACTCATCCTTGTGCCGACTGAATCTGAAGAGTGATCGCTTCGGGGTCTTCGATGCCCGTAACCAATTCAGTGACAGAACCATCGGCGCGGATGATGAAATGGGGGGTGGCTGGTGGATTCGTAATCGTTTGACCATGCAGGGCTACCAGTTCTCGCAAGAGGTCTGGGGACATGGCAGCAAAAATCAGATCAAAGCCTTGCTCTGTAGCATATTGCGCCAATGCCTCGTTGCCGATATTCGGCTCGACACTGAGGGCAATGAAGACAACATCCTCGCCAAAACTGGGGCGCACCTGGTTAACATTCGTCAACTGCTGACGGCAGTTGGTGCACCAAGTGGCAAAAGGCTCGACAAAAACTGTTTTGCCAGCAAAATCGCCCAAAGTAAAACTCTCACCCGTACGTGCATTGGTCAACGGTAGCGACTGCCACGCCGGACGCTCGGCGACGCTGCTCTCCTCTGTCGGCTCAACCGCAATTGTTGGCTCAACTGCCGCACTCTGCTCAGTCTCGGTGATCGCTTCACTTTCCGCCTGGGGAACTTCCGCCGTTAGCTCTGTATCGCTGGCAGCAGCCTCTTCTGTCACTGCAGTTGGGGCCGGATTTGCAGGAGCCATTGTTGCAGTTGCGCTTGCCTCTGTTTCCACAGCTTGCCCACCACAAGCAGTCAAGATGAATAGCATAACTGCCAGCACGCTCAGAGAAACCTTGATCCGCATAAGACGATCTCCTTCAAAAGAGTAAAAATAGATTGACGAACAATAGGCACAGAGTGATAGCAGAAAGCGGACAACGAATCTGCATTAAAAACTAACATGATAACTTGCACGTGTACTTCTGACACTGCCATCTCTCTGGCAGACAGCGGAGCAATACAATGTCGGAGAGAAGTAAGAACATATCAGAAGGCAAAGAAGATACAGAAAGATATAGCCAGAAGAATGGGGGTGGTAGCCATTGCGGTAAGTAAGCAGACCTACACAACTTGCAGAGGATCACCTGTTCAGTTCATATCTCTCACCCAGCGTTAAGCATTGCTTGAGTCAAAAGCGTGAGGCGAACCTCGCAGTTCGCCTCACGCTTTACTCTATTCTGCCCCACACCCCATTCATTCTACAGTCCGCAAAAACTCCAAAACGATCCGATTAAATTCGGCGGGCTTCTCCATGTTGGGCAGATGCGCACACTCCTGCATAATCGCTTTGCGTGCGCCCGGAATCCTCTCCACCATCAGATCAGCCGCCCGTAAAATTTCCGGATTGTCCAGTGAACCCGCAATGATCAACACGGGGAGATGAAGCTCCTGCAAGCGCGTAACCGCTGGTGGCGTCAGAGGGTCGGCAGGCTCTGCATCGGCAATGATGTAGGTTTGATTCTGGACTGCAATCTGATTCATCTCCGCTGCGCGCTGTCGTACCCGCTGATCAACCTGCTCTGGCTGACGAAAGGGGCCGTCGATCCAGAGACGCAATTGCATTTCAGCCATTCGTGCCAGATCACCCTTTTGCATAGCGTCGATCATCTCCATGATCTCAGGGGGTGGTGCGCCCTGCATCTCAAAGCCGCTGGGCGTGCCGTTGACTACAGTCAACGACGAAACCATCTCAGGGTGTTCAAGCGCAAAATCAATGATGAGTTCGCCACCCATAGAACAACCCACCAAATGTGCAGACTCTATCCCCAAATGTTCGAGCAATTGCCCCAGATGATCACGCCGTGACACAGGCCCTTGTGCTGGGTCAGATTTTCCAAAGCCAAGCATGTCATAGCGAACCACACGATAGTGAAGAGCGAATTCCTCCCACTGTTCATCCCACATGCCGCTATCCACAAATCCAGCGTGTGAAAATAGAACGGTTTGCCCTTCGCCAGCCATTTCATAAACTAATTTGCTGCCATTAATCTCAATAGCGTTTGCGATCACTTCACCCATTTTTAATGCTCCTCGTTATCTACTCGAACTACATATTCGACATATTCGACCCTTTAACTCTGCACCTGCTTCATTCTTGAATGAACGCTTTATTCGACTACATCTTCTATGGTACACTGGCTTGGATGACATCTATTGTCACCCAAGTTTTTGAATTTGGCGGGATGATCAATCAAGGGCAAGCGAGAAAACGATGCGTGCAGATCGACTCATGGCAATTCTCATTCTGTTGCAGACACGAGGCAAGAAAACCGCAGAGGAACTTGCGAGCGAACTCCATGTTTCACGGCGCACGATTTTGCGCGATGTAGAGGCGTTGTCAATTGCAGGCGTCCCCATCTATGCCGAAGGGGGACATGGTGGCGGTATTGCGCTGGATGAACAATATCGAACCAATCTATCGGGGCTGCATGAGGAAGAAGTCCGCACGCTCTTTGTGGCAAGCAATGCCCAACTCTTCCAACAGCTTGATCTAGGCGAAGCTGCCGAGCGTACGCACTTAAAGCTGACTGCTGCCCTACCTCCCCGTCACCAAGAGGCAGTGCATCATATTCGCCAGCGTATTCTCATTGATCCAGCCTGGTGGTGGCATGATCCACGCTCGCCTGCATTTTGGGAGCAACTTCAGCAAGCAGTCTATGAAGATCGTCCCATACGGGCTATCTATCAAAACTACAATGGTGAAATTGTGGAGCGGCTGTTAGAGCCTTATAGCCTCGTTGCCAAATCAGGCACTTGGTATCTAGTGGCAAAGCGCGAAGAAGAATTTCGCATTTATCGGGTTTCCCGCTTCCATGATCTAACCGTGCTTGAAGGACACTTTCAGCGAGATGCAGGATTTGATCTTCCAGGTCACTGGCAAAGCCATCTGCAAGAATTTGCAGAAACCTTCTCCGAATATACCGTGACCCTCAAAGTCCATCCAGATCGGGTGAACTTCGTCAAATGGTTAACCACAGGGCGTCATGAAGTGATTGCGCCAGCTAATGAGGGCGAATGGCCGACCCTGCATTTACAGGTAGAGTCAATGGACTTAGCCAAGATGCTTGTGTTTGGACTCGGCTCGCAAGGGATTGTCGTTGCGCCACACGCATTGCAGGAGGCTGTCTTGGAAGCCGTTCGAGAATATGCAAATAGAGCCTAGAACTTGAATGCAAGAGAAGCTCCTTTTCCTCCCTCTACTCCTTCATTTTACGCACCTCTCGATTCCTCACTCTACTGAAAACTCTATACTGAAACCTCTATTGAAACCAAAGAAAAAACGCCAATATATCTACTTTTATGTAGTGCTGATGTACCTTTATCTCTGCAAATAAGTATTTGCTGACACTATTCTAATCCCGGCAACAAGGTCTACAAGGGTGCAGACACAACGTCTACTGATTAACATAAGAGATGGCAGGATGCACCTTCCACTTAGTGAGGTAAGCTTGTTGAAACTTCCGAGGATAACATTGTGTAGCTGCGCTAAAGCCTGCGGGGAGTTTCAGCCAGGATGCCTCTACCACGCGATGATGTTGTCCACTTCGGAAAGCCTGATATTACTCGCACGGTGCATTTTCAATTTCCATTTGATTGGAATGAATTGAAAATTGCGGCTTAGAATTCTAGTGAGGAAGTGGATACTTTATGCAAGATTTAGTCTGTGTCAGCCACTTGCGCTGGGATTTTGTATGGCAAAGACCACAACATCTTCTTTCGCGCTTGGCACAAACATACCGTCTATTTTTTGTCGAAGAGCCGATTGCAGTTGCAGCAGATGAACCTTTGCGCCTTGATCAATATCAATGGCAAGGCGAACACCATGAAACAGTGAGCGTGCTACGTTTGATGCAGCCAATGCAGCAGCCCCGCTGGATCGGTCACGACGATAGCCTTACTGAGCAAACTTATCACCGTTTGCTCAAGCAAGAGCTGAATCAGCAGGGGGTTGAACACCCTCTCTTGTGGTTATACACACCAATGGCGCATGGATTTATCGACGCGCTTGAGCCTGAGTTTCTGGTCTATGATGTTATGGATCAACTTTCGGCATTCAAGGGCGCGCCAGCTGAGCTAGCCGAGTATGACCGTGCCATCCTACGCCAAGCAAATGTCGTTTTTGCAGGTGGCACGAGTCTCTATCGCGACAAAGCACCCCACAATGTGCATACCTACCTGTTCCCAAGTGGCGTTGAAATCGACCATTTTGCAGGACATGAGGGGATGCAGTTACCAGATGAATTGCGCGCTTTGCCTACGCCAATTATTGGCTATTTTGGAGTAATCGATGAGCGCATGGATGTAGAGCTAGTGGCAGCAATGGCAAAAGAGCATCCAGAATGGTCGATTGTGATGATTGGGCCAGTCGTCAAAATTGATGAAAATGAGCTACCGCAAGCACCCAACCTGCATTATTTGGGTATGCGTTCGTACGCCGAACTGCCATCCTACCTGGCTCACTTTGATGTTGCGCTTATCCCGTTTGCAATGAACGATGCCACACGCTATCTTAGCCCAACCAAAACGTTGGAATATATGGCAGCACATAAACCCATTGTCTCTACTCCCATTCCCGATGTAGTCGAACTCTATGGCGATGTCGTGCGCGTGGGTGCTACACCGGCAGAATTTATTGCACGCGTGGAACAAGCGTTGACTGACAAGAATGCCCAGCACCGCTTGATACAGGAGCGGAACCTCCTTCAGCAACATACATGGGATGCAATTGCACAGAGAATGGCTGCCATCGTGGAAGAGCAACTTGAACTGACGCAGCGCACCCGTGAGCCTACTGTGTAGGCACTCCCAAAGCCCTTTACACCATCATTTCCGTACTCATTTCCTTGGAAACTTCCAGCGAATTTCCCTCATTGTGCCTTGTTAGCGCGAGGCTTGTGCTGTTCTACGTTACACTTATCTTAACAAGAGGATAAAGATGAAACTCACAAATACACCCGAAAAGAAGGGCGAGAAGAAGATCGTAATTTTGGGTGCTGGTCCAACAGGGTTAGGCGCAGCGTATCGCCTGCAGGAGCTTGGTTACCGCAACTGGGCCATCTACGAGCGCAATGATTATGTAGGCGGCCTAG
>JBBQIG010000295.1:0-6639 GCA_038324715.1 Anaerolineae bacterium
TTAGCGGCTGCCCAGGCGGCCTATCAACAAGTTCTGAGTGGTGCAGAGGACGATCAGTTGATCCAAGCGGAAGCCGACCTAGCCAATGCCGAAGCCACCCTGCGTCAGGCGCAATCTGCCTATGACGATGTGAGATGGCGCAATGACATTGGTTCGCTGCCCCAGGCGGCTGAACTGGAACGAGCCACCAACAACATTGAAGCTGCCCGCGCCCGCTATGCCCGACTTGTTGCAGGAGCTAACGAGAGCGAAATTGCCAACGCCCGCGCCCAAGTAGAGCAGGCACAGGCTACGCTTGATACAGCCCTGGCTCCTGCCACCGGGAGTGACATCGCCTCTGTTGAAGCCGAGGTGCGCCGTACCGAAGCACAATTGGAACTCTTACAAGCAGGGGCGCGCCCGGAATCTATTGACGCCGCCTTGGCAGACCTAACTGCGGCACAAACGACTTTGATGCAGCGCCAGTTGGAATTGTCGGACACGGAGCTACGCGCACCCTTTGCTGGCACGCTAGCTTCATTAGACCTAGAAGTGGGTGAGCAGGTTAGCGCGGCGGCTCCCGTCGTTCAATTGGCCGATCTAAGCGAATGGCGCATTGAGACAGACGACCTAACGGAGATCAATGTGGTCTATGTCCAAGAAGGCGATCGCGTCACCATCAGCATTGATGCATTGCCTGACCTGGAACTTGAAGGAACGATCGAACGAATCAAGCCACTGGGCGAGAATAAGCAGGGTGATATTACCTACACAGCCACCATCATTCCAGATAGTAGCGATGAACGGTTGCGCTGGAATATGACCGCATCAGTCATTATTGATACAGACTGAATTGAACCAGACTGAATTGAACCAGACTGAATTGATACGGTAAGTGGTACGGGCTAACAGTTCTGGTCAAATATTGAATTGACATCAGATAAACATTGGCGCAAGAGCTAGTGTAAAAGGAAGTGAATTATGCGGTTCCTTGCCCCTCGATGGCGCAAGGTAGTGCGCGACCTGTGGTCGAACAAAACGCGCACATTATTGGTGCTGCTTTCCATTGCGGTCGGCGTGAGTGCCATTGGCATGGTGATGGGTTCCCAGATCATGGTTGCCCAAAATCTGCCTGCCGCCTATGCGGCAATCAATCCTTCTAGTTCCATGCTCTTCACGCTGGAAACTTTCACCGATGACATGGTAGAGTCAATTCGCTCCATGCCAGAAGTAGAAGATGCAACAGGGCTTCGCACTACCAATGTACGCTTTCTCACCGCATCGGGCGAATGGCGCAATCTGCAATTAATTGCCGTACCCGACTACGAAGAGATCCGCATCAACAAGATTACCCCGCAAATCGGTACATACCCACCCGGCGAACGGGAATTCCTGCTAGAGCGTGCCTCGTTGTCCCCCGTGCTGGGCATGGAAGGGGTAGAGATTGGCGACACCCTGACAATGGAAGCACCCAATGGCAAAATACGAGAGTTAAAGCTGACGGGGACTGTCCACGACATGAGCCAGCTTCCTGCTTTTATCGCCGGCGCAGGCTATGGCTATGTAACCTTCGAGACATTGGAATGGTTGGGTGAGCCGCGCAATTATAACCAAGTCTCGCTGGTGGTCAGTGAAAACAAATTTGATTATGACCATATAACCGAGGTTGCCAAAAAGGTAGAAAATCGCATGGAGGGCGGAGGCGTTGAAGTCCTCTTTGCCCTTGTCTTGGAACCTGGCAAACACCCCGCCCAAACCTTCCTGGATGGCTTTGCGTTGATTCTAGGGGCAATTGGTGGGCTGTCACTGGTCTTAAGCAGCTTTCTGATTGTCAACACCCTCTCCGCCATCTTGACCCAGCATGTACGCCAAATCGGGATCATGAAATCAATTGGCGCGCGCTCTGGACAAATCACAGCAATGTACTATGTCATGGTCTTGTTCTTTGGGATTATGGCGCTCTTCATCTCCGTACCGCTGGGGGCATTGGGGGCAGTGGGGCTGGCAAACGTCTTTGCTGGATTGCTCAACTTTGATGTGGGTAGCGCGCGTATTGAACCCCAAGTACTGCTTGTGCAAGTGGTTATCAGCTTGATCGCGCCCATCCTAGCGGCTACGTTGCCTATTATTCGTGGCGTACGCATTACTGTGCGCGAGGCGATCAGCGAACATGGACTGGGCAAGGGTCAATTTGGCAAAAGCTTTGTTGATCGCGTGATCATCATGTTGCGCAATGTCTTGCCCATTGGACGCCCGATGCAAATATCGCTTCGCAATACCTTTCGCCGCAAGTCGCGCCTCACACTCACGCTAATTACGCTTTCGCTAGCAAGCACCATCTTTATTGCCATCTTTAGCATCCGCGATTCGCTGCAACAGACGCTCAACGATGCCTTAGCCTTCTTTGATTATGATGTGCAAGTAGTCTTTGACCAACCCTATCGTACAGAACGCATCCAGAATAGGTTAGAAAGCATTCCTGGCATTGACGCTGTGGAAACTTGGGGCTTCTCTTCCACGCGACGCGTGCGCGACAATGGCACAGAGAGTGATTCCATTACCGTTTATGCCCCCCGCTATGACTCTTCCATGCTAGCCCCCATTCTTGTGGAAGGACGATGGCTGCTTCCCAACGACGCCAACGCGGTGGTCATCAATACGGATGTCCTTGCGGATGAAGAAGATATCAGCGTGGGTAGCACGGTTACATTCAAAATTAATAATAAAGAGACCGAGTGGGTGGTGGTGGGGGTGATTCGCGGGGTATTGACTGGCCCTATCGTCTTTGTAAACTTCGATTATTTGGCGCGGCTCACCAATTCAGTAGATCGCGCAGTCGTCTCGTTGGTGCGGCTGGAGGATCGCTCCTCTGCCAACCAATTAGCGTTGGGGCAATTGATCGAGCAAAGCTATCGCGATAGTGGTTTCCGAGTCATGCAGATGAGCACCATTGACCAGCTACGCACGACAATCAGCACAATCTTTGACGTGATCATTGTCTTTCTGCTCTCAATGGCTTTACTATTGGGCATTGTGGGGGGTCTCGGCCTCATGGGAACCATGAGCATTAATGTCCTGGAGCGCACGCGGGAGATCGGCGTCATGCGCGCAGTAGGTGCATCGGATGGCTCGATCCTGCGCATTATTTTGGTGGAAGGAATGATCATCGGCCTATTGAGTTGGACGATTGGTGGGATTGTTGCCATACCCGCTAGCCAGATCCTCACCGAAGTGGTGGGGATGGCATTGCTCCAATCGGCCCCCAGCTATATCTTCTCCACCCAAGGCGCAATCATGTGGCTGGGAATTGTCCTGATATTGGCCTTCCTGGCGAGTTTTGTACCCGCGCGCAACGCATCGCGGTTGACGGTACGAGAGGTGTTAAGTTATGAATAGGTTTTTTAGGCGGCGTGAATCGAACAATCCAGAACCAGGCAAAGTAGGCAACGATCAAGAGAGTGGCAACAACAATCAGCCACTCATCCAGATTAAAGATGTCGTGAAAGCCTATCAGACGCCGGTTGGCGAATTTATTGCGCTGCGTGGCATCAACCTAGAGATTGGGCGTGGCGAATTTGTGGCGGTCGTGGGCAAGTCAGGCAGTGGTAAGTCCACGTTGATCAACATGATCACGGGCATTGACCGCCCCACTTCTGGTGAAATCTTTGTCGCCAACACCCCGATTCATACCTTGGCAGAAGGGCCAATGGCCGAGTGGCGCGGACGCAATATCGGCATCATCTTCCAGTTCTTCCAACTGTTGCCCATGTTGTCATGCATTGAAAATGTCATGTTGCCAATGGACTTTTGCAACATGTTCAAAGCCAGTGAGCGCGAGGAGCGTGCGCTTCACCTGCTAGAGCAAGTGGACATGGTTGAACATGCCTACAAGCTGCCCTCCGAGGTCTCTGGAGGTCAGCAACAACGCGTTGCCATTGCCCGCGCCCTGTCCAATGATCCACCCTTGCTCGTCGCCGATGAACCCACAGGCAACTTAGATTCGCGCACAGCGGAAGCCGTCTTTCAGCTTTTTGCACGGATGGTGGACGCTGGCAAGACAATTCTCATGGTGACCCATGATGATGAAATGGCCCACCAAGTGCGCCGCACCATTACCATTGCGGACGGGCAGATTGTCGACCAGCAGTATCATGCCTCTCACCCAGATTATCCTGCTGATGGCAACGGCAATCACGCCTCTGTGAAGACGCAAGAGGAGAACCCAGAAGGAGCTAGCGACCCTGCGGTGGTTACAGCTTAAAAGCATATCTAACTTGATTTTCAGGCCGGTGATTAATTCACTGGCCTCTTTTTTGCCTAATTCGATCTAAACTTTCTATTGACACAAAGAGAGTTATACAGTACCATAAGCAAAAGTTAGCCACAACAAACTTTTTCATAACATAGCTACTAAATTAACTTTACATAGAAAGAAGTGAATCGCAACCATGTATAAACAACTTTCTCATCTCTTACTTTTTGTTCTGCTGATCCTGGGTATCAGCGCATGTGGTGGCAGCGCGACAAGTGCCAATTCTGGCACAAGCAGTGATGACAGTGGCAGGCTACAAGTCGTCGCCACCACGGGTCAAATCGCCGATGCAGCGCGCATCATCGGCGGTGATCATGCCGATGTCGCGGGCCTCATGGGACCAGGAATTGATCCCCATCTCTATGTTGCCAGCGAAGGCGATGTAGACTTGCTGCAACAAGCCAACATCATCTTCTACAATGGTCTCTTTCTCGAAGCACAGATGGCAGAGGTGATGGAGCAACTTGGTGAGCGCAAAACTGTCACCGCAGTTGCCGAACAAATTGACCCTGCCGACCTGCTCGACTGGGCGCAGTATGCTGACCAATATGACCCCCATGTTTGGTTCGATGTTGCCCTCTGGTCACAAGCAGTGGAAGCCGTGCGTGACACCTACATCGAAGCCGACCCAGAGAACGCTGCCGATTACCAAGCCAACGCCGAAGCTTATTTGACCGAGCTAGCAGAACTCGACTCCTATGTGCAAGAACAAGCAGAGCGTGTCCCGGCTGAGCAGCGCGTGCTGATTACGGCACATGATGCCTTCCACTATTTTGGTCGAGCCTATGGCTTTGATGTGCGCGGTCTTCAGGGCATTAGCACGGCAACGGAAGCAGGAACCGCCGATGTACGTGATTTGGCGACCTTCATCGTCGAAAACGAAATTCCCGCCATCTTTATCGAAACATCCGTGCCTGTGCGTAATATCGAGGCGCTGCAAGCGGCAGTTGAGGACAGGGGCTTTGATGTTGAAATCGGCGGTCATCTCTTCTCGGATGCACTCGGCGATGCCGAAAGTGGCGGTGATACCTATATCAAGATGGTGCAACACAACATCGACACCATCGTCGCCGCGCTTCTGGAGGAATAACAATGCTGCCGCAAACAACTTCTAACACGAATTCCGTGTTGCCAGCCATTGAAGTCACCGACTTAACTGTGGCGTACGGCGAGCGACCTGTCTTGTGGGATGTAGACCTGATCGTGCCACCAAGCACGCTGATGGCAATTGTCGGCCCCAACGGGGCAGGCAAAACCACATTGATCAAGGCAATTTTGGGACTGCTCCCCATTGCCGCCGGACAAGTACTCATCTATGGGCAGCCCTATAGTGAACAGCGACGGCTGGTGGGCTATGTACCCCAGCGCGGCAGTGTAGATTGGGACTTCCCAACCAGCGTGCTCGATGTGGTGACAATGGGGCGTTATGGCGCGTTGGGCTGGTTCCGTCGTCCAGGTCGTGCCGAACATGCCCAGGCACTGGATGCCCTTGCCCAAGTGGGGATGAGCGATTATGCCAACCGCCAAATCAGCCAGCTTTCCGGTGGTCAACAGCAACGCACCTTTCTGGCACGCGCCCTGGTGCAAGATGCACAGGTCTACTTTATGGATGAACCCTTCCAGGGTGTAGACGCCATCACGGAACGTGCGATTGTGGAACTGTTGAAGTCGCTCCGTGCCGCAGGAAAAACCGTGATTGTGGTGCATCACGACCTCCAGACTGTACCCGAATATTTTGATTGGGTGACGCTGCTCAATGTGCGACGCGTGGCCTCCGGCCCCGTCGATGAAGTCTTTACAGATGAAAACCTGCGCCTGACCTATGGTGGGCGCGTGGGATTCTTAACCCGTAGCGGTGACAACGTAAATGGCAACGTGCCCGCACAAACTCAGACACTGGATCAGCCCACAAGCGCCAGTGTCATCAACTAGCCTGCCGAGCAATCTTCCGTTGCTGGAAGCTCGGTTCGTAACTCAGGCAGAACTTAGTACAGAAATTAGTAAGGAGTAATTCTTATGGATCTGGGCACATTGATCCATGATCTCTTTTTCGACTACACCTTGCGCACTGTCGCCCTGGGGGCAGTGGTCTTGGGTTTGGTGAGCGGTGCGCTTGGCTCCTTTGCGGTGCTACGTCGCCAAAGTTTGCTGGGGGATGCCATGTCCCACGCCGCCTTGCCAGGGGTCGTCATCGCTTTCATGCTCACCGGACAGAAAAACCCTGTCATCTTAATGGCAGGGGCAGCAGGGGCAGGCATTGTCGGCATTTTGCTCATGCTTGCCATCAATCGTTACACGCGCATCAAAGAAGATAGCACGCTGGGCATTATCCTTTCCGTCTTCTTTGG
>JBBQIG010000296.1:0-6634 GCA_038324715.1 Anaerolineae bacterium
ATTTTGGCGTCACAGTCCGTGTCGTACTAGACGCAGATGGCGAGGTTGCGGCTCTATACGAAGTACGCGGACAGCCAGCTTCTGTATTCATCGATGCATCAGGCACAATCCAGACCATATTCTTCGGGCCGATCAACCAACAGTTCATCAATGAACAGATCAATGAGCTATTGGAGTCCTAGTGCAGCGTTACCCCTTCAAACTACAACGCATTCTGAGACACAATAACTTTAAGAGAAACAGGAGGACTATATGCAAAACCCACAGCAAGAGAGCAAAACTAAATGGAGTCTGCCCTGGCTTGTCAGCGCCCTCACCCTTGTCACAATCCTCGTGATCGGCGTGGCGTGTACCCCGCAGTTGGTTGGCGATCCTTCCAGGAATGAGGAGGTAACGCCACCAGTTACAGCCGCGGCGACGGATTCAGCCCAGAACGCGGATACAGTAAGCCGTACGGGAAAGGGCAAACCAGAAATTCGCACGGAGGGCGATCTTCCGGCACATCTGCGTTCGAGCACCTCGAGTTGGAATACCAACTGGAACCGCCATACCATCGACTACGATGAACTGCTTTCCGGCGGGCCACCGCGCGACGGTATCCCCTCGATTGACAACCCGACCTTTGTCGATCCAGCAACGGCAAGCGAATGGCTGGCGGATAATGAGCCTGTCATTGCACTAGAGATAGAGGGTGAGGCACGTGCCTATCCGTTGCAGATCCTGACTTGGCATGAAATTGTCAACGATACTGTCGCCGGTGTGCCGGTTGCCGTGACCTTCTGCCCACTCTGCAATTCTGCTCTGGTCTTTGACCGTCGTCACAATGATCAGGTTCTGGAATTTGGCACTTCTGGTCTGCTACGCAATTCCGACTTGGTGATGTATGACCGTAGCACCGAAAGCCTTTGGCAACAGTTCACAGGTGAGGGCATTGCAGGAGATCTGGCTGGCGAAAGACTCGACTTTTTCTCCTCCAGCATCGTCAGCTTTGCTGATTTTCGCAACGCGTTTCCAGAAGGCGTTGTTCTCTCGCGTGATACGGGGTTCTCTCGCTCCTATGGCCGCAATCCCTATGCTGGATATGATTCCATCGAAAACTCGCCCTTCCTCTTTGATGGCGAGTTGGATGACCGACTGCTGCCCATGGAGCGCGTTGTCGCCCTCGCCATTGACGAGGTGTATGTGGCCTATCCGCTGCGGATTCTCTCCGAAGTCGGCGTCATCAATGATACCCAAGCTGGTCGCGCTCTGGTCGTCTTTCATACTGGCGGCACGAGCAGTGCGCTTGGTGCAAGCGTCATTGCCGAGGCCGAAGATGTGGGGGCAACCGGTGTCTTTGACCGCAACCTCGCCGGTCAAGTCCTGACCTTCCATCGGGAGGGAAATACCATTGTTGACGATCAGACCGGTTCTACCTGGAACATTTTCGGCCATGCCACTGACGGTACACTGGCAGGTCAACAACTGACACCCATCGTCCATGCCGACTATTTCTGGTTCTCGTGGGCTGCATTCCGCCCGGACACGCTCATCTATTCACAATAGACGGGCTTGTTCCCCAGCCACTTTGCTTTACGTTAGCTCGCTTACATTCGCAAGGGAGCACTGCCGCTACGCTTTGTATAGTGACGCGCCTCGCTTCCGACCATAGGCATCGCTTAAGTACAGTTTTACAAGTTGTTATGAAATAGAACGGGCTAACATAGGGGCACAGTCCCTACCTATTCCTGCAGGACTTATAAACTTGTACTTAGGCGTACTTACCAATAACTTCACACGTGCCAAGCACGATGAGTTCGCTCAACATAAGGTGGAACATCATTCAACCGAGGCTCATGCAACACGCTTTAGGAGAACTATCACTTCATGACCCAGATAATTGAACATTCCGCGCCCCAAGCCACTCTCCCACCTGCTACACAATCAGTCCGTACTCGTACAGTTAAGCAGCCCGTCGGAGAGGCCGCACGAGGAATTGTATTTCTTCATGCCCTGGCTTTTGTGTTGGGATTTGCAGCAGTCTTTACGTTGTTGGGATCTGCTGCCGGTCTATTGGGGCATAATCTCAACCGATACTTGCCTGCGATTCAACAAGCAGGGGCAATTCTGTTGTTTCTCTTTGCGCTCACAATCCTCGGTTTCTTTCGATGGCTTGTTGCGCGGATTCACGCTGGCACGGACACCACCACGAATCCAATCGCGGCTGCGCTGGTAAATTCATTAGAATTTTTCAATACGCTACTCTATACCGAAAAACGCGTTGCCAGCATGCACCGTGTCAACCGCAGTTGGGGATTTCTCAGCAGCGCCCTTTTGGGCGTTAGCTTTAGCGCCGGATGGATCCCCTGCATCGGCCCGATTCTCGCCAGCATTCTATTTATGGCGAATAGAAGCGCCACTGTAGGCCAAGGTGCGATGCTCCTTGCTGTCTACAGTCTGGGGCTAGGCATACCATTCCTCATCACCGGGGCAGCGTTCAGTCGCGCCACAGGAATACTGCGTCGACTGAATCGCTATTTAGGCATTGTCAGCATTCTCAGCGGAGTTTTCCTCCTCATCATGGCCTATCTGCTGTGGACGGACCAACTTGCCATGTTGGCTGTCCAATTTAATTTTCTCAACGAGTGGGTCTTTGTGCTGGAAGAAGCACTGATCGACTTTACTGGTACTGACGGCAGCATCAGTGGCATGAGCCTTGTAGCGGGTGCGCCGCTGGCCTTGATTGCAGGAGTGATCAGTTTTCTCAGCCCTTGCGTGCTGCCACTAGTTCCAGCCTATATCGGCTATCTGAGCAGCACCGCCATCGGTAATACTGGAGGAGCAATCGGAGACCAAATATAGCAGGGTGTGCGAGGCTCCTGTCGGTGACTCACATGCAATAGGACCAAAAGCTGTTGATGAATTCCACAACGCCTTTGGCTAGTGGCTAATAATACCAATTGCCGCACGAAGCACCATGAATCACGAAGCACCATGAATGATGTGTTTCCCTTCTTCTGTATGGTAGTGACGTATGGCCTTTAGCCAGGCAATTGGCCTAATAAACATTTGGCCTAATAAATATCAAGTATCAACCTCTTCTTCGGCAGCCTGACCACCAAAGAAGCCATAGATTTAGAATAGATTCAGATAAGGAATCAACCATGACAGACCATTATGATGCTGCCATCATCGGCGCGGGCCAAGCTGGCGGACCTTTGGCAACGGCACTCGCCAAGAGTGGATGGCACGTAGCTCTCATTGAACGGGAACATGTGGGCGGTACTTGTGTGAATGTGGGCTGTACACCCACAAAGACCATGGTCGCCAGTGCGCGTGTGGCCTATTTGGTGCAGCGTGCCGGGGACTATGGCATCTACACTGGGCCTGTTGGCATAGATATGGCCCAAGTCCGACAGCGGAAGCGAGACATCGTCACAACATTTCGGAGTGGCAGTCGCCATGGAATCGAGACAACAGAGGGGGTTGCGTTGATCATGGGCGAGGCTCATTTTGCTAAACACGATAGCAATGCAGCAGATTTTGCCCTGACGATTCGATTGAACGACGGTGGAGACAGTACCATCACGGCAAACCAAGTGTTTCTGAATACGGGAGCGCGACCCCATATACCCGCTATACCTGGATTGTCTGATGTCTCCTATCTAGACTCTACGACCATCATGGAGTTGGATCACGTTCCGCAACATTTGATTATTCTGGGAGGTGGCTACATTGGGCTTGAGTTTGGACAGATGTTCCGCCGTTTTGGCAGCCAAGTTACCATTATTCAGCGTGGCGACCAATTACTGAGCCGTGAAGATCCTGACGTAGCTGAGGCGGTAGCCCAAATCCTCCAGGAGGATGGTATCGAGGTTCTACTCCATGCCGAAGTTCAGCATGTAAATACCAGTGGTGACGGCAGAGTTCAGATCAAGGTAGGAATGTCAGGCATGGAGCAGACCCTGGTTGGCTCTCATCTTCTGGTTGCCACCGGTCGCGTACCGAATACCGATGCGCTGAATCTGGATGCTGTTGGCATGAAGACCGATCACAAGGGCTTTATTCAAGTGAATGAAAAGCTAGAGACTGATGTTCCTGGAATCTATGCGCTTGGGGATGTCAAGGGTGGCCCGGCCTTTACCCATATCTCGTATGATGATTTCCGTATCGTGCGGGCAAATCTCTTACAGAACGGCCATGATCATACGACTGGGCGGATAGTGCCTTATACAGTCTTCATCGACCCACAGCTTGGCCGTGTAGGCTTGAGTGAACAAGATGCCCGTGCCCAGGGCTACTCTGTACGGGTCGCTAAACTGCCAATGAGTCATGTAGCCCGAGCCATTGAAGTGGATGAGACACGCGGCTTTATGAAGGCCGTAGTGGATAGCGATACGCAGCAGATTTTAGGCTGCGCTATATTGGGCATTGAGGGCGGTGAAATCGCCACCATGCTCCAGATCGCTATGATGGGGAAAATTCCATATACAGCAATTCGCGATAGTGCTTTTTCCCATCCCACTTTAGGGGAATCGCTGAACAATCTCTTCATGACGCTGGATGACTAATTATCGCTGTGCCTGACAACACGATGCCACTGAATACCACGACTATCTGTGCCATCTATACAGAATCCATGTAATGAGAGTATGCCATTGAACAAGCAAAATTGGAGAGCAAATGTACATTGATTCGCATACGCTACGACGAATTCCCGCCTTGCGCCATACCCAAGTGAAGCCAAAAGCTATCCGGCGGACTGCACTTGACTTTGCTGTATTGCTAGCTGGCATTACGGTGCTGGCAACTGTACTCATGCTCGTAGGTTGGCAACTGTGGCATGTCAATCGAATCTATTCCGGCGTAACGGTAGCCGGTGTCCCTGTAGGAGGTCTCACCCGCGCAGAAGCAATGGGGCAACTGCAGAACAATCCCACATCTATCGCTCTCCCCAACGTCACGATAACGCTTGACGCGCGACAGTGGTCATTGACAGCAGAGCAAGGATTAGAGTCTGCGAAATGGTTAGCTGCCATCAATCAAGCTTATTTAATAGGCCGTCAAGGCACTTACCTTGAACAACTACGGACGCAAACAGCCGCAGCCGTCGGCACGGCAAGTATCACACCGAAACTGCAACTCGACGCAGGCGAGTTACACAACTTCGTGAGCCAAATCGCAGCCGAAGTACGCCGACCAGGACACCAAGCAATGTTGCTGAATGGCACTGAGGTGCCAGCACAACCAGGCGTGGATGTTGATATTGAAGATACGATGCAGCATGTACAACTGGCTCTAGATGAGCAACAGGATGCATCCATCATCATGGTTCCGCTAGAGATATTTCAGATCAATCCACCAGAGACGACTCAAGATAATCCTACTGGATCAGTACACATTCAGAATAGAAGCTCTCAGCCATCCTCGTTCCTTTTGCACAATGATGCCTTCCAGCTAAAATTTGCCATTGACACGATCACCTGGAGCAATCTTGTCGTGTCCGAAAATCCATTGCGCCTAGACGAGGCTAAGCTTGGGATTCTTCTTGAATCGTGGGCAAATCAAGTCGCTATCCCGGCTCGTGACGCGCGCCTACACTTTGACACAGTAACGAACCAGGTCGTCGTGCTCCAGGAGAGCCTACCGGGGCGCCGCATGGATGTTGCGGCTACAGTGGCAACTGTACGCGAAGCGGCCACCTCTGGTCAAAACATTGCCAACTTAGTGGTTGTGCCCGTTATGCCCGAGGTCGATAGCACTCGCATTGCAGAGATGGGAATTCGGGAGCTAGTGATGAGTAGCACAACTTATTTTGCAGGCAGCACCAAAGATCGAATTCACAATATCGAAGTGGCCGCCGAGCAATTTGAGGGTGTTGTGATCCCTCCAGAGGGAGTATTCAGCTTTAATCAACTCGTTGGCGATGTTTCAGCGGCGAATGACTTTGAAGATTCGTTGATTATCTGGGGTGATCGAACCGCAGTGGGTATTGGGGGTGGTGTGTGCCAAGTCAGTACAACTATCTTTCGTGCTGCCTATGAAGCAGGTATGCCCATTGTAGAGCGCTACAACCATGGCTATGTTGTTGACTGGTATGGCGATCCAGGCTTCGATGCCACAATCTACACACCTACTGTCGATTTCAAGTTTCGCAACGACACAGGTGCCCATTTACTCGTTGAACCCGTCGTGGATATAGCCCAGGGAACTATGACATTCAACTTATACGGAACCAAACCTGATCGCCAGGTGACCATTCATGAACCTGTAATTACCGACTATACCGAGCCAGGTGATCCTCAATATATTTGATCCTCAATATATTGTCGATACAAGTTTGTCACCTGGGGAACAACAGCAGGTGGAGTGGCCCCAAGCAGGCATGACAGTGACGATTCAACGCACCATTGTCGAAAATGGACAGACCCGCACCGGCACCTTAACCAGTATCTACCAACCATGGCGTGCGCTCTATTTAGTGGGACCAAAAGCAAGTGCTACCGCACCAGAAGTAGCACTTGCGCTAAGTCATGCCCCCTGAGCAATTGACATATCACCCTCAAAATGATTAAGGCTTAGTGGCTGGATAACTTTTCTCACCTGCGGTTACCCGAAATGGCAGCGTATTTTCCGGTTGTGGCAGCGGGCAGAC
>JBBQIG010000297.1:0-6633 GCA_038324715.1 Anaerolineae bacterium
CGCTATGGCACGCGGCGGCTCATTGCAATCAACGCGCTCACCTTTGGGCTGGCGATCATGCTGCTCTCACAAGTACGGGGCTTCTGGTCACTCCTAGCGGTAATGCTGATTGTGCGCTTCTTGGGCTTTGGCTCCATGCAACTCATCAGCAACAATGTAATTGCCCAATGGTTTGTGCGCCGCCGCGGTTTGGTGATGGGCATCGCGGGTCAAAGTCTTGCCATTAGCTTGCTCTTCTATCCTGCCCTCAGCAATTGGCTGATTGACGAATTAGGATGGCGCATGGCGTGGATTGCCCTGGGACTGTTGGTGCTGGCAGTGATGCTCCCCGCAGGCTGGCTCTTTTTCCGTGATCGCCCCGAACTCTATGGCTTGTTACCTGATGGCCGCGCCCCGACCCCTGCCGAACTCACAGCCAATGGCAAAGAAGAGCATTGGACGCTGACAGAGGCACGCCGCACCCCCATCTTTTGGCTCTTTGTCATTGCCTGCTCCTCCCTTTCCATGATCACATCGGGCGTAGTTTTTCATCAAACTTCGCTCTTTCAGGTGCATGGCATTGAGCGCGACCTTACGGTAATGGCCTTCCAAATACAGGCACTCTTTGCCATCATAGGCAATGTGGGCATTGGCTATCTGCTGGATCATGTCTCGCCTCGCCATCTCTTGGCGCTACAAATGGTCTGCTTAATCGGCGGGCTGATCCAACTGCAAATGCTCCACGACACCACGGGTGTGGTAATTTATTCGGCGTTGTTGGGGTTGACTGCTGGCAGCTTCCGCGTGATGGATGCCACGGTATGGGCCAAATATTTTGGCCGACTCCATCTCGGCTCGATTCGCGGCGCAACCATGATCGGCACAGTAGGTGGCACTTCACTAGGTGCCTATTTTCTGGGTTTAAGCTATGATCTAAGCGGCAGCTATGCCACTGCGCTTTATGGTCTTTTGGCGGTTCTGGTTGTCATCACCATAGCCGCCCTACTCATCAAGCGCCCACCCACCCGTCAAGTCGTTCCACCTGTAGTGGGAAGGTAGGTAGAACCATGAACCGTTTTTGGATCTGGCACAAACACGCTGCACCGACTGCACAGATCGGAGCGCATCGTGTCACGCCCATTGCACAACTGATCGGCGTGCGCTTGCCTGCTATCGGCGGCATTCAGGCTGGCTGGCTCTGGCAGTTTCCACTGGCAGTCGAGGTGGAGACAGAGGGAGAAGGAGAGACAGAGGGAGAGCGTCAACGCCTGCCCATCCCCAATCTCACGCGCACTGTACTCTGGCTACTTTATGCACTGACGGCAATTGCGGTAGGATATAGCATCGCAACCTTGTGGCGAAGGCGTTCTCGCAGCAGAAACAAGCCACAAAAGGATAGCGCCCGGGTAAAGCGAAAGTCATAGGTAGAGTAGAAGGTATGTTAGGGGGAAATCATGTTTAGACGCAACAAAAAGCAAACAGAGACCACTCTCCATGCACCCAATGGCATTGAACCCATTGATAGCTCGCTGGTGCAAAGTGAAGAAGCCGCCTTTGGTACCATCACCAAACTCTTTGATGTCTATCAACCCGGCGTTGTCTTTAGCGAGCCAGTCACTGTTGGCGACAACACGGTAATCACTGCGGCAGAAGTTCATGTTGGCATGGGCCTCGGCTTTGGCGGTGGTTCAAGCAGCCAAGGGAGTGAAAGTGGCGGTGGTGGTGGTGGTGGTGGCGGCGGATCGGCAGGGCGACCCATTGCCGCCATTATTATCACACCAAGAGGTGTCCAAGTTGAGCCAATCGTAGATGTTACCAAGATTGCGCTTGCTTTTTTCACAACATTGGGTGCAATCTTTATGGCATGGCGCGCCATGCGCCGCCAACGCTAGTCAAGTAGAAGCTAAAGATCGCGGACTGCATTCAGACCGTCATTGAACGTCAGACATACGCATCCAATTAGGGCGCATCATTGCACGCACTTCCGTCGTATAATTGATTGAAGCCACATGATGGCTACCATCAATCAAGAGAGTTCTCTTGGGTTGCTTACCAAGCAAAGATCGGCTGCACCTATTCAACCCCGTGCAGCGCAGATCCGCCCCAAAAGAACGTAGGAGACAACAGCAATGAACCTATTGATAATTTTAGCACTGGCAGGCGCAGTATCTGGTTTGGTCAGTGGTGCGTTTTGGGGCGGCTCAGATGGAGTTATGCTGGGTGCAGTTACAGGCATGATCTTCGGCGGAGGGATCTGGCTCCTGACAGGCTCCGTCATGCGCGTACTTCACGAATACCGATTGAACCGCTATTTTCGCCAGGACAGCGCCGATGAAGTGTAAGCGGTGGCTGTCTCTCACCGCAAAGAGAGCTTTATGCCATCCACTGGATTACCCACTTCATCTACTCTATCATCTACTACGCCAGCTACCGTGCCATCCACTCTCTCATCTGCTGAGCCATCCACAACAGCTCGTGCGTTACCCACTTTCCAAGATGTGCTAGCCGCGCGGAATGTCATCCGCCGCTATCTTGCGCCCACCCCTTTGCATACTTATCCTGCCCTAAATGCAGTCGTTGGCGCACAACTCTATATTAAACATGAGAACTATCACCCCATTGGCGCATTCAAAATCCGCGGTGGGGTGAATTTTATGGCGCAGCTAGACGATGAATCTCGAAGCCGCGGCGTGGTCACCGCGTCCACAGGCAATCATGGGCAAGCCATTGCCTTTGCCGCACAGCTCTTTGGTGTACGCGCCGTAATTGTCGTGCCCGAAGGAGCCAACGCGCTCAAGGTCGATGCGATTCGCAGCTATGGAGCCGAGGTGGTCTTTCATGGGGCCGACTTTGAAGCCAGCAAGCGTCACTGTCTAACGCTGCAAAAAGAACAAGGCTTGCGCTTTGTCTCATCGGGCGATGAACCACTCTTAATCGCCGGGGTTGCCACGCATACGCTCGAACTGTTGGAAGCCCAACCCGACATTGACACGCTGATTGTGCCGATTGGGGGCGGCTCCGGTGCGGCTGGGGCGAGTCTGGTCGCCAAAACGATCAATCCTCTCATTCGGGTCATCGCCGTGCAAGCAGCAGGTGCGCCCGCCGCCTATCTTGCTTGGAAGGCGCGCGAATGGCGCACAGCACCCATCAACACCTTTGCCGGTGGCTTGGCAACAGGTGAGCCATTCATGATGCCCCAACAGATCCTCTGGCAATACCTGGATGATTTTGTTCTGGTTGAAGATGATGAGCTACGTGTAGGTGTGCGCCTGCTGCTTGAAAAAGCCAAAACTTTAGCCGAACCGGCAGGAGCCGCGTCGTTGGCAGCAGCATTGCGGCTACGCGAATCGCTGGCAGGCAAGAAGGTTGCGCTCATTCTCAGCGGAGGCAATATTTCACCCGCTGAACTGCGTCAATGTCTTGACATTGAAATGCCAACAACTTTATGAGTGAGCAGCCGGTGAGCACTTTGCAATCCATCCCCGCACTGACAAGCCAAAGCTATTCACATTACACGCAAGGTGACTACACGATCAGCACCGATCCCGCGCTGCTTGATGTGGATGCAATACACGGCTATCTCACTCGCTCCTATTGGGCAACCGGACGCTCCCATTCCACTGTGCAAGAGTCCCTGCGCCATTCACTCAACTTTGGCCTCTACCAAGGGCGCGCTCAAGTTGGCTTGGCGCGCGTCGTCACTGACTACACGCTCTTTGCCTACTTATGTGATGTTTACATCTTGGAAGAACATCAGGGGCATGGTTTGGGCAAATGGCTGCTCAAGACCTTGATCAACGATCCAGCCTTGCACAGCATACGCCGCTTTATGCTTGCTACGCGTGACGCTCACACCTTCTATGCTCAATTTGGCTTCACCCCGCCAGCAAAGCCAGAACTTTGGATGGAGCGCATTCAGTCGTCATGATGACCTCTGTTCACCCTACTACTGATTCTGGCCCTGATTCTGGCACTAATTCAGCAACCTACTCGTTAACCCTGTTGCCAGGGGACTATGCTCTTTGCCAGCTACCGCCAAATGCACCCATTCCACCCTGGACAACCATCGACGGTGACTTCTGGACAATGACCCGCACCCAGGATGAACTTTCCATCATCTGCGCCCAGGATCACCTGCCTGCTGCCACTGCGCCAGAAGTCACTGTGACGCGTGACTGGCGGCTGCTGCGCGTGGAAGGCCCTTTCGACTTTGAGACGACTGGTGTGCTGGCGACATTAAGCATAGTCCTTGCCCGTGCCGAGGTAGTGCTGCTGGCAGTGGCAACCTACCGGACTGACTATCTGCTGGTCAAGGCTGAACAACTAGAGCGTGCCATCGCCGCGCTACAGGATGCAGGACATTGCGTAACTAACACAGCGTAAACATTTGGCTCTGTTAGAGCGCAGTGCGTCCCAGGAGCTATGTGCAGGCATGGATTTGCAGGTCGATGTCATACCCGCCACTCACAGTATCAACCACAAGAGAGATTCTCACTCTGCCATTGAATCGATCCAATAGATCGGCAGCGTCGCTTGATATTCGGCTAGCTCGTGAAGGTTGGCAATCTGTTCAACTACTTGATGTCTCTGTTGCACCATCGAATCGGCTCCAGCGGAGTTGAACGAACTTGTTGCATGAAACTCGGCTAGCTCCTGCAGATTAGCAATCTGTTCAACTACCTTGCCTGTCCCACTCGGCCCTTCCACCCAATAGAGGGGCAGAGTTGCCTGATAGCTCGCAAGTGCCTGCAAATCAGCAATCTCAACCTGCTTAACCTTCACCTCGCTTGGCTGCACGCTGCCGGTTGCTACGATTACTTCCGATTGGGACGCAAAGCTGAGCAGCTTGTTCTGCAGACCAAATGTGTACAGAATCACAATTAAACTCACTGCAATGGCAGCAAAGACTGTAATACTCCGTTCAATACTCATTGCTTCCTCCTGTGTGGTCCGTTGACTTAGGAGCCGGCACCTTGACAGCTCGCCGTATTCCACTTCCTACTCACCAGTTTAGAGGGGCTGCGTGATCGGATCGTCGCAGCAAACGTCGCGCAAACGTCGCGGCAACACTCTCATGAGCCCATTTCTCATTTGCTTGACCCGCCCTCGCGACTGCTATATACTCAGCACATGCTGCCAAGCTAGATTGGCCAGTTATGTGAATTGCGTATTGCCCTTCACGATTGTTCACTGGCGTAGAGTAAATACCCCATGTTGAAACTGAACCTGACCCTATTGGGAGCACCGCACCTTGAAACCAATCATGGCGCGGTACAAATCAAGCGGCGCAAAAGTTTAGCAATCTTGGCTTACCTGGCGGTCACAGCGGATGTACAACGGAGAGATACCCTAGCTACGCTTTTTTGGCCCGATAGTTCGCAGCCCCAAGCGCGTACTACGTTGCGCGGGGAGCTTTGGCATCTTCAGCAGATGCTGGAAGGGGAATGGCTGGAGGTCCACCGGGATACCGTTGCACTGCGACATCAAAACGAAGGCTTTTGTCTTGATCTCAAGACATTCAATGCATACATAACCGGCATGGCTTCTGATATACCTACCATGGAGGGACAAACGGAGTGGGTGGAGAGGCTCTCCAGAGCGGTCGAACTCTATCGGGGCGATTTCATGGCTGGCTTCACACTTTCAGATAGCCCCGCCTTTGACGAATGGCAATTCTTTGAGACAGAACGTTACCGGCACGCTGTTTCTAGGGCCATAGAGCAGCTTATTCAACTCCATACCCGCCAAGAAAACTTTGCTGCGGCCTTGCCATATGCACAACGCTGGTGCGCCTTGGATATATTACACGAGCCAGCTCATCGCGCGTTGATGCAACTCTATGCTTTGAGTGGTCACCACAGCGCGGCAATACGTCAGTATGAAACTTGTAAGCGCATGTTGGCCCAGGAACTTGGAGTACCCCCGGAAGAAGCCACCAGCGCTCTCTATGAAGCGATTCGCCTACAGCAAGCCCCTTATGGCCGCGCAAAAGGAATTGCTAGTCCTGAGCTACAGACGCTCATTACTCACCCTGACGTGGCTCATACCCTTTCAACTGCATCGCCACTGTCACCATCAGAATCCCAACCAGTGGCCATGGATGAAATTCGAGTAGCTACCATCGTCGCAGCGGGTATCAGCCACTCCGCCGAAACGCTTTCGTCCCTACGTCCTGACGAAGCTGGCGAGATGATTGAGCATTTACGTTCTGCCATGCGCGCTATTTTTGAACAGCATGGGATACACACTGAACATTCTCTCGAAGGCAGCATGGTCGCGGCCTTTGGCGCACCTCGCGTCCACGAAGACGACCCGGAACGAGCATTACAAGCGGCACTGCCAATACAAAGTGCGGCCCAAAACATTGGCATACCCATCGCCATCGGCATCCATTCGGGACCTGTCTATTTCAATGTTCCAAACGTAGTGCCCACAAATACGCTGTACACACGTTCCGTGTTGGGAGCCACGGTGAGCCTTGCGCTGCGCTTGCAAGGCAAAGCCGGTGATGGGCAGATCCTGGTGAGCAAGAATGTCTACCGGCAGACGCGCCGCGCTTTCGATTTCAAGCCATCTGAGTTTGACCTCAGTGGGCAAGCTATGCCCGTAGCGGCATACCTTCTTCTGTGCCCCCGCCAACGCATGGAAAAATCG
>JBBQIG010000298.1:0-6623 GCA_038324715.1 Anaerolineae bacterium
TTGAGTCCATGCAACAGTGGCGGACTATGTTTAATTGCCTCCAACCCCTCGTTGGCAATGCTCAAGGCATAGGACATGGTCTGGTTGACCAGGGCAAAGGTACTGGTGCGCGGCACGGCTCCTGGCATATTCGCAACGCCATAATGCACGACGCCTTCAATCACATAGATGGGATCGCTGTGGGTTGTGGCGCGCGTGGTCTCAATACAACCTCCCTGATCCACTGCCACATCCACAATCACAGCACCCTGGCGCATCTGTGGCAACATCGCCCGCGTCACCAACAGCGGAGCGCGCCCACCTGGGATTAAGACGGCACCAATCACCAAATCGGCACCAAAGACCGCCTGTTCAACTGAATAGTCGTTGCTGGTGCGCGTTTGCAAGCGACCCCGAAAGATGTCATCTAAATATTGCAGACGATCATGGTTAACATCGAGAACGGTCACTTGTGCGCCCATACCCAAAGCAACTTTGGCTGCATTTGTACCCACCGTGCCCCCACCCAAAATGGCGACATTGGCAGGCGCAACACCTGGCACGCCCCCCAGCAGCACGCCCCGTCCCCCATGATGCCGTTCAAGATAGCTTGCGCCCACTTGGGTTGCCATGCGTCCTGCCACCTCGCTCATGGGCATTAACAGCGGTAGCTTGCCTTCAGAGGTCTGCACTGTCTCATACGCAATGGCTGTAATGCCGCTGGCGATGAGCGCCTCGGTCAACTGCAGGTCAGCAGCCAGATGTAAATAGGTAAAGAGAATCTGGCCGCGCCGCAAGAATTGATATTCACTGGCAATCGGTTCTTTGACCTTGACCACCAGCTCCGCAGCCCATGCGTCAGCAGCAGTTGGAACAATTTCAGCCCCAGCGACGCTATATTCTTCGTCGGTCAAAAAGGAGCCCATGCCCGCCCCGGTTTCGACCAATACGCGATGGCTGCGACGGGTTAACGCCTTGACCGCGCCGGGGGTCAATCCTACCCGATTCTCCCCATCCTTGATCTCTTTGGGCAATCCGATCAGCATTGTCTGCTCCTTGCTGGCTTCTTTTCGTGCCTAGGCTCTGTTGGCGACATTCCTACCATAAAAGTTCCCTTTGCCAGAGTTTAGCAGGTGCCTGCGCTTCAAAGCAAGAAGTCTATGCCGAGCGAGTCTGATGAGGTATATCGTCTGTCTTAATCAATGCACTTCATCAGCAATGCGGTTCTCTGTCGCGACAAAGTCTTCGGCGTCTCATCATTCCTCACACTTCTTCATAAGTTACGATACAATATGACCGAGGTAGTTATTCGTGGTTCTTTCGCCAAGTTCACAAGTTGTACCATAGGGTGTAGGGTAGGCCCCCTGTGGCCTACCGTACTAGCAAACAGGCGGGTACGGGGACACAGCCACTACTGCTTAACTCGTAGATTTAACAGTGGCGGCTGTGAGGGTATCTCAGTTCAAGCTTTGACAGATCATCTTCCCCACTGTTTGCCAAAGTTGATGTTTGTGCCGAGAACGCTTAGGATCATCGTAAGCATTGGATCATAGCGTTTAGGGTAGTTCTTATCGTGACAAAGAGGTTAAAGATTGTGCAAGGAACTGTAGAGAAGGTACAGCCAAAACGAAGTTGGCGCATTGTGAGCCAGGGAATTTCTAGGGTTTGGGATCGGTTTGTCTGCGCCATCGCCAATGCGCGACGTTCGCTCTTCCGCGGGCGCATGGCTGACTATGCCGTGATTGTACTCGATCATGATATTTCTGAGCGCGCGCCTGATTCACCTTGGTACTTTGCCTATCTGCCCGGAATCAAGTTGCCACTGAGCCTGGAATATTTGCACAATGCGCTACACCGTATTGCACTTGACCCAGAGATACGCGGGGTTCTCTTTCTGATGAAAGGCCCTTCGCTCACCTTGTCACAAGCGCAAAGCATCAGCGCGCTCTTTGAACGCTTTCGTCACTGGGACAGCCAGCACCGCGGCTTGGGCACAGCCGCCAAGCAGATCATCGTTCACTTGGAGCAAACTGGTGCCCCCTCCTATCTCGTCGCCGCGGCCGCGGACAAAGTGACGATGCTGCCGTTGACTTCGTGGGATGTAATCGGGTTGCGCGTGGCACCAACTTACTGGAAAGAGACCCTGACACGCATCGGCATTACCTTTGATGTCATCAAAGTGGCCCCCTGGAAAACTGCAGTCGATAGCATGATCCGCACCGACATGAGCGAGGCTGAACGCGATCAATATAACTGGCTGCTCGACAGCCTGATCGAGGACATTGCCTGTGCCATTAGCACAGGTCGCCATCTTGGGGTGGAGCAAGTGCGTGCACTCATCGATCAAGCACCGTTGACCGCTGAACAAGCTCTTGCTGCGGGGCTGATCGACCAGATTCTCTATGAAGATCAGCTACCCGAACTGCTTAAGGTGGGTACAAATCCCGCCAAGCTCAAGCCTTACTCACAGATACGCAGCTTTCTCTATCGCCGTCCACGTCCCTCTGCCGATGGACGCATCGGCGTCTTGAGCGTAAGTGGCACCATGGTTGTCGGCAAGAGCCGTACGTTTCCACTGCCTTTGCCTATTGTGGGCGATGAAGTCATGGGCAGCGAGACCGTGATTCAGATGATTCGCGCGGCACGCAAGAATCCACGACTCAATGCCATTGTGCTGCACATCGATTCTGGCGGTGGTTCTGCGCTTGCCAGTGACATCATCTGGCGTGAACTCAAGCTCTTGAATCAGGAAAAGCCCCTGATAATTTACATGGGCAATGTTGCAGCCTCCGGTGGGTATTACATTGCCACCCCAGGGCGCAAGATTATCACCCAAAGCGCATCGCTCACAGGCAGCATTGGTGTCGTCATTGCCAAAAGCGTGACCAAAGATTTACGCGCCAAAATTGGAGCTAATCGCGAAATTGTCCGGCGCGGCGACAATGCAGGGCTTTACACCGATGACGATCTGTGGACGCCGACCCAGCGCCAAAAGGTGGAAGACCATCTTTTCAGCGTCTATGACACCTTCAAGCAACGAGTGGCAGAAGGACGTAATCTTCCCTTTGGAGAAATTGACGACATTGCCAACGGGCGGGTGTGGACAGGCAAACAAGCCTTGGCGCATGGATTAGTTGATGAATTGGGCGACTTTGAACGAGCAGTACTCGCCGCCTGTCGTGAGGCGAATCTGCCCATTGATGGCAGTGTACGCACGCTGCATATCACTCCCCCCAGCAACCGCCTGCTCGCCGAGCCGGTGAAGAATGCTCAGGCAGCATGGCAGCAAGTACACGGGCACGGATTTAGTGCCTGGGCGACGGCGTTGGTTCAAGGCGAATGGCTACGCATGTTGGCGCACGATCCCATTTGGTTGATTGCACCCGACCTGCCACGACCTGAATAGTGTCGGCAAAGGGGGGGTGCGTGAGCATCCTTCTCCAACTACCTTCGAGGAAGCCGGGAACCCTTTGGGTGGCTTCCTCGAAGGTGTACTCGAAGTTAATTTAATCAGACTACAATAGTAACCCCTTGAGGTCTTTCTATGATCGATGTGACTAACCTGCGCCGTCAATTTCCCGCCCTGCAAGAGTCCTACAACAACCGTCCAGCCGTCTTCTTTGACAACCCTGGTGGCACGCAAGTACCCCAGCGCGTAATTGATGTCATGGTGGACTATTTGACGCGGCGCAATGCGAACACGCACGGTCTCTTTGAAACCAGCATACGCTCCGACGCCATTATCGATGGCGCACGTCAAGCGGTTGCCGACTTGCTGAATGCACAGAGCAATGAGATTGTCTTTGGCAACAATATGACAAGCTTGGCCTTTCACTTGGGCCGTTCATTGGCACGCGAGATTGGCCCCGGTGATGAGATTGTGGTCACGCGGCTGGATCATGACGCCAACGTTGCCCCTTGGGTTGCCCTGGCACGCGATACGGGTGCATCGGTTCAAGTAGCGGATATTGACTTAGAGACTTGCACCCTGGATATGGATCATCTTAGCTCGCTGATCACGACCCGCACCAAGCTGGTGGCGGTGGGCTATGCCAGCAATCTGAGCGGCACTATCAACGATGTCAAAACCATCTGCGAGTGGGCAAGCCAAGCAGGTGCAATCTCCTTTATAGACGCTGTGCAATATGCGCCACATGGTTTGATTGATGTGAAGGAGTTGGGGTGTGATTTCCTGGCATGCAGCGCCTACAAGTTTTTTGGCCCACATGTAGGAATCCTCTACGGCAAAGCCGAGCATCTGAACCGACTTCAAGCCTACAAGGTACGTCCAGCCTCGGACATTGCGCCGGAAAAGTGGGAAACTGGAACCAAGAACCATGAGGGATTGGCTGGGACAACGGCGGCGATTGATTATATTGCGGAGTTGGGGTCGATTTACGGACGCGCGCTCTTTAGTGCGTCACGCCGCGAGAAGCTTCAAGCCGCATGGGTGGAGATTGAACGCTATGAACAAATGCTCATCGAGCGGCTCATCGGGGGACTTCAGCCAATCAATCGTGTACGCATCTATGGCATCACCAACCGCGCCGATTGGCGTTCGCGCGTTGCAACAGTCTCCATCCGCAAGGAAGGCACAACTCCAGAACAGTTAGCCATAGCCCTTGCCAATGAGAACATATTCTCTTGGAATGGAAGTTCTTACGCACTAAATTTGAGCGAAGCGCTCGGTGTGGAAGAGACAGGTGGACTGTTGCGGCTAGGTCTTGTCCACTACAATACGCTTGATGAGATAGACCAGTGTCTACGCGTTATTGAGAGTGTGTAATGTAATGTCTGATGTGAAGTGAAGACCTTCCTTGAAGCCTAATTCTGTTGTGTGGGCTTTGAGGAAGGTTTGCGACGAAGGGTCTATCCCCGTCCGTTAACCAAGGGGAGCCTATACCTTCTCAAAATGATCCACATTCATCACGAAGATGGTAGCCCCACCCATTCGTTTTTCCACAGGGGTTGGAATGTGGACTTCTCCTGGCTCCATCACCGGGGGCAGGGGCGTCACATATTGAATGCGGTCGGGGCAGCTTTCGCGGATAATGCTCAAAATTTCTTCCACCTTGGCATCTTCCACGCCTACAAAGACAGTAGTATTGCCAATGCGCAAAAAGCCGCCTGATGAGGCTGTCACCGTAGCCGAAAAGCCACGCCGCGCCAGTCGATCCAGCAAGTTGCGGCTATCGTCACTGTTAATGATTGAAATGACTAATTTCATAGATGATTCCTTTTGGGCTATGAGTAACCCTCTACCTCTACCTTGGCTTATCTAGGCTTATCCGGGATTATCTGGGCGACCTACGGCTCAATCGGCTGACAACAAATGCTTAGAGGCAAATGCTTAGAGTGTAGTAAGCAGGGCTTGCACATCATTCAAAATCTTCGCATGAATGTGCTCAACCGAGTGGGTCGCATCCAGTATCAGCCAGCGTAACGGTTCTTCCGCTGCCAATTCTAGATAGCCCGCACGCACCGATTCGTGGAAGGCCAGCGCCTTCTCCTCCATGCGATTCCACTCCTCATCATCCCCCGACTGTTTACGCGCCAATCCTTCACGCACGTCGATATCCAAGTAGATGGTTAAATGGGGCACCAAGCCGCCAGTGGCATATTCAGCCAAGGCGCGCAACGGTGCAAGCGGTTGACCATGCCCATAGCCTTGATAGGCCAATGTACTGTCGGCATAGCGGTCACACAAAACTAACTGTCCCGCCGCTAATGCAGGACGAATTACTTGATCCACAATTTGGGCGCGGGCTGCATTGAAGAGCAATGCCTCGGCACGCGGACTCATTTCGGTTCGAGCTGGATCCAGCAGAACCGCGCGTACTGCATTGCCAATGGCTGTGCCACCAGGTTCACGTGTGACCAATACGGCCACGTCTTGGGCTTCAAGCGCAGTGGCAAGCCAACGAATCTGCGTCGACTTGCCACTGCCTTCTGGCCCCTCGAAGGTTATAAAGAGGGACACAATATCATCACATTCTCAATTGGGTAGGCTCACACATGCGTGCGAGTTTGATTGATAAGAACAGGGCAAAATGGCTTCTCTTGCACTACCCCTAGTGTACCCAATCTGCCTTATTTACGGAAGATTCGAACCCGACGATAGGGTTCACGACCGTAGCTGTGGCTGATGAGATTCGCAGCACGCGCTAGTTGATGTTGCTGGCTGCGAATGGCCGCAGATCGCGGCGCTAATTCGGCATCCGAAGAACCGTTAAGGATGCGCTGGATGCCTTCTTGCGTTTCGCGCATCGCTTCTGTAAAAACATCAATGGGGTCCGTTGGCATGTGAAAAATGTTCGCCAGAGACTGCTCCATCTGTGTAACCGTGTTGCTGCGCAAGACGTAAATTGGCACATTACGTCGTTCCGCATCCACCAAGGGTTGAGGTTGCTGGCGATAGTAATTCTTCAGCGTCATCACCACATCTGCCGCGACCAGTGTATCGACAATCACAACGGGTACGTTGAGACTTGCCGCAGCCGAGCGCAAGCGGTTCTGACCAATGCCATAGGGATAGACACGTACAGGCTTACCCGGTGGCGGTGGCTCGGCACCTGCCATGCGGGGTTCGAGTGCGTCGATAACTGGTTCCCCTCTACTACTCCAATCCGTATCGGCTAAATCGT
>JBBQIG010000299.1:0-6606 GCA_038324715.1 Anaerolineae bacterium
TGGGGGTGGACGCGGTGGTTTCCCTGGCAGTAGCGTCCCTGCTCAACCAGAGAATGACACACCTGACGAGAGCAGTGGCACTGTTGTCCCACAATCCAATATCAATTTGTAAAGTTGATTTGGCATGGAACGGTGATCACAGTGAGGGGTAGATAGATACTCTGAGATAGACTATAGATTACTGTAGATTTAGAGAAGGCTCCAGGCAACAAGCTCGGAGCCTTCCTTTAATTCGTATATAATTCAACTGTTATCCAGCCCATTGCCACATCCACCTTTGTCCCCATATTACCGTACAATGCCGCCGCGTGCAGGGCACGGTCGTCGGCGCGTAGCCGTTCGGCGAGTGCTGCACGTTCATTGGCTAGGCGTTCCATCCTCATGCGGTGTGCCAAGTCGCGCTGAAGTGTGGTAGTAACTTGGGTAGCATTGTGATTATCGAGGGCTTGTGCAACACAGTAGGTGGCAGCACAAACGAATAGGAAGCTAAAAAAATAGGTAGGTGACGTCACGGTCTGTGCTCCAGTATTCTTGGTAAGAGTGTGAGTAAGAGTAGTAAGAGGTTTCTTATGAATTCGTATGAAAAGATTGTTCGAGGTCACATCGAAACTTAGAACGGGTGGATCTGTTCGGGCATGTTTTATATTGCAATATATCGAAGTGTACCTAATTGTGTGGGGAACAACATCGGCGGATTGTCGTAGCCATTTTAGTCATTTGGATTGACGTGAGAGGCATGCCAGCAACATTGTGTAATTCCTGACATTGTAACTCACATTACTCGCTTCACGCTCTTTTAACAATGTCTAAATATCTTCGGGCTATAATAGGGGGAAGAGCAGGGCATTCATACGGCACTGAAAAAATAAGTTGAAGCAATAAGAGGAACTGGCATGGCACAGACAATTTTAGTGGTTGATGATGAAGTGAAACTCCGCCAGATGATCCGGCTTTACCTTGAGCAAGAGAATTACCGGGTGGTGGAGGCTGGCAATGGCCGCGAGGCGCTTTATGTGGCGCGCGAGGCCAAGCCGGATCTGATTATCCTTGACCTGATGATGCCAGAGATGAGTGGCAATGAGTTTATGCGCATCTTTAGCAAAGAGGCTGAAGTGCCTGTGATTATGCTGACGGCAAGGGTGGAGGATCAGGATAAGATCTTAGGGCTGGAACTGGGTGCCGATGATTATGTGACCAAGCCCTTTAATGTGCGTGAACTGACGGCGCGCGTGCGGGCTGTGCTGCGTCGCGGGCAACGGGCCGCGGCGGAAGCTGAGCTGCTGCGCGCGGCGGATATTATCTTGGATCGAGCCAAGATGACTGTTTCTGTTGCCGGGCGCGAGGTGGATCTGACGCGTTCTGAATTTGAACTGCTGGCTCTCTTGATGTCGTCCCCAGGACGTGTCTTTTCGCGTTTAGACCTGCTTGACCGCATGTCGGGTGATGCGTATGAGGGATATGAGCGCACCATTGATGTGCATATTCGTAATTTGCGTAGCAAGATTGAAACTGATCCAAAACATCCACGCTATGTAGAAACTGTCTACGGAATGGGCTATCGCTTTGGCGAGTAAACCGGAACCCCTCAGGGCAGTATCCAAACTTCAACGCATGATTCATTCACTGGCAGGGAGGTTGACCCTTTCTTTTCTGCTGGTGGGGATACTGGGTGTGTTGCTCTTTGCCTTGCTGGTGGGGATACGTACCCGCACTGAATTTAACCGCTTTCTTTCTGACCGAGATCAGACGCTGCTTGTTGATGCCTTGCGTGATTATTATGCTGAGTATGGCAACTGGAGAGATGTAGAACAAGTTCTCTCGTTGCCGCCACTTCGATCTTATAGCCGCAATATTGCCCTGGTCAATGCGAATGGAGTTGTTGTATTCGGCAACCGTGGCTATCGAATGGGTGAGCGGGTCGAGGCGGAAGAGTTGACAGGGGCGACGGCGCTGTTGGTGGATGACGAGATTGCTGGTTATGTTCTTTTGTTTTCCGCAACTGGTGGGGCAGAGGGGCCACAAGCCGGGGGGGCTAGACCGCCACTCGTGCCATTCGAGGGACGAGGCGCAGATGGTAGAGCGGGGCCTGGGCCTGGGCCTGGTGAAGCTATCTTTTGGGAACGGGTGGTCTGGGCGGCAATTGCCAGTGGCATCTTTACCATTTTGATTGCGCTGCTGTTGGGATGGTTGCTCGCGCGCACGCTCACTGCCCCCGTTCGCGAGTTGACTGCTGCCACGCAAGCAATGGCGGCTGGTGATCTGAATCAGCGGGTGCATGTTCACGCACAGGATGAGATCGGCAACCTGGCACTCTCTTTCAATCAGATGAGTGCTGACCTGGCGCGTGGCAGTCAGCTTCGCAAGCAGATGACTGCGGATTTGGCGCACGATTTGCGTACGCCGCTCACGATTTTGCGCGGGTATTTGGAGGGATTGAAGGACGCTCAACTGCAAGGCACGTCTCTCCTGTATACGCTGATGTATGACGAAGTATTGCATCTGCAACGGTTGGTGGATGATTTGCGGATTCTTTCGTTGGCAGACGCAGGTGAGTTGTCATTGAACCGGCGCTTGATTGATCCCGCGGCTCTGTTAGAACGAACCGGACTGCTTTACTTTGTTGCGGCTGAACAGCGTGGAATTCAACTGCGCGTGGTCACATCAGAGACTTTGCCATCCATTTTGGTGGACACGGATCGCATTACGCAAGTATTAAACAACCTCGTCTCAAACGCGCTGCGCCACACGAGCCAGGGCGAGATTGTCTTGTCTGCCTGGTCACAAGATGGTTCTGTTGCCTTACGTGTGAGCGACACGGGGAGTGGGATTGGTTTTGAGGATTTGCCTTTTGTTTTTGATCGTTTCTACCGTGGTGATAAATCGCGTCATCGACCTGATGCGCTTACTGATGATCGTACTGACGGTAGTGAGAGCACCTCGTCTGGGCTTGGACTGGCGATTGCTAAAGCGATTGTAGAAGCACATGGTGGGGTGATCAAGGTGGAGTCAACGCTGGGTGAGGGTACAACTTTTACGTTGGCTTTGCCTGTGCCAGAAGCTCTGCCTGTGCCAGCGGCTTAGGTGTAGATGGTGCGATACGAAACCTCTCTCGGAGTTGGAAGATCTAAGGATGGGGTAGCATAAAAAACGACCGAGCTGCAATGGCTCGGTCGTTTTTGTAAGCGAGTTGTGCTTCTATTGCGTAACGGGTGCTGCTGGTTCCACTGGTGCAGGTACTGCTGCGTCCACTGGCGCGGGTGCTGATTGCGGCAGGACGACCTCTAGGCCTGGGGGCAACTTCGAGACTAGGTCACTGGGGCGCTCAACCGGCGTCGCTACGATTTGCTCTTGTAGCCACGTTTCATAGGCTGTGGTTCGTTCTTGCTCCAGTGTAGCCTCATCCTTGGGACGTTCAGCATCCCTTTCCAGAACTTCGATGATGTGATATCCGAAGTCACTGCGGATGGGTTCACTGATCTCGCCTGGTTCAAGGGCAAAGGCGGCTTCCTCAAAGGGAGCTACCATTGCGCCGCGACCAAACCATCCCAAGTCACCACCTTCCACAGCACTTGTGGTGTCGCTGCTATACTCGGCTGCCAGGGCGGCAAAGTCCTCACCTGCGAGCAACCGTTGGCGAATTTCCTGTGCCAGCGCGAACGCTTGTGCTTCGTCGCGTGGCTCTGGTGTCGCCTCTGGTACTACGTCGGTAATGGTATCGCTGATCGGTTCTGTCTCGGTTACTGCCATTGAATCCGTGATGGTACCAGTTTCGGTAACAGTGCCATTATCCGTGACAATGATGGTATCCGTGACAACCACAACCTCGGTGACGACAATTGTTTCAGTGACAATCACAGGTTCCGTGACGTCTGCCGTGTCAATAACCGCCTCGGGGACGGTTTCGGTGCTAGTCACTTCATCCGTACCAGTCACCGCCTCAACAGGTGCTACTTCTTCGGCTGTGATAGCATCGGTCGTGGTGACTTCTGATGTCGATGTCAAAACGACGTCTTCACTGATCCCTGTTGTGGTGATTTCCGTTGTAGAGGTAATCTCCGTGGTCGGCGTAACCGGCTCGGTGATCTCTAACAAGATATGGCGAGCGCGGACTTGTTCTGTCGTCGGCTCCACCAGTTCATCACCAATGACATCTGAGAGCTTTTCGTTAAGCAGTCGTGACGCCACGATTTGGCGATACTCAACCAACGTCATATTAGCAATATCACGCAGATTGGTCTCTAGCTGTGCCAACCCCTCTATGGTCTGCTCATCGGTAATGATGGGCAATGGCGTGGGAAGGGGCGTTGCTACCTCTGTGACAGCGCCTCTCGCATCAATTGTTGCCGTTGGTGTGGGCGTCCAGCTTTCGGCAGTGGTTGTTGCTTCCACCGCTGCTTCTGCTGTAGATGTCGCCTGGGGAACCGTAACCGCGCTCTGTTGGGCGGCAACTTCTTCACGCAGGGCTTCATCAATCTCGGCATCCGTCACGCTGATACCACGTGCTGCTGCCTGTTGGCGTACCACTTCCTCGCGGATCATCTGGTCTAAGACTTCGACACCCAGCGTGAAAGGGCTGCTCAACGTGGCTTGAAGCTGATTGATTTGGGAGGCAAAGAAGCCCTGCCCCCCAAATTGCTGCTCCAATTGGCTCATCCGTAACATTTGGTTTTGGAGCCGATTTTGCTCCAAATAGACACGCTTGCGAAAGTCGCGTGTGATCAATTGAGTTTCGCCAACTTGAGCCACCGCACTGTTCGGCGTGATGACAAATTCGCTGATCAAACCAATTGCCACAAGTAAGAGTGCCAAGCCCAGGGCAGCGCCTGACCAAGTCATAATCTTACGGTTGCGCTCACGCTGTAGTGTCTGTAGGCGTGTTTGTTTGCGCGTTAGTTCACGCGGCTGTTCTTCGGCGCGCGGTTTTCGCCTCGCCATAGTTCACCTTACCTGCGTCTGCGTACAATGCGTGTTTGATCAGCCGTGTAGGGCAAGAGTGCCAGATGGCGGGCACGCTTAATCGCTTGGACAATGCGTCGTTGCACCTTGGCGCTGACGCGAGTCTTGCGCCGAGAAAGAATACGGCCTCGGCGGTCAAGGAAGCGAGAGAGCAGCGGAATGTTCTTGTAGTCTACGTCGTCGGGGCGAACGTCACCACCGATACGGCGACCGCGGCCACTTTTTTCGCGCTGTACATACTCGGCAGGGCCTTCGGGCGCTGATGTCTCGTCGTCATCATCGCTATCGCTATCGTCATCATCCGAGTCATCATCACTATCGCTGTCATCATCGCTGGCTTCATACCTGCCAACATTGGGGACTGCATTGCGAGGAGTCTGGACTGCTTCACTCTCTACTTGCTCAGCCCCTACTTGCTCTACTTCTTTTACTTCCTCTTTTACTTCCTCGTCTTGTGGGGTTGCTGGGACTACATTGCGAGGAGTCTGGACCTCTTCGGTCTCGTCTATGCCCTCGCCTTGTGGGGTTGTAAGGTCGCTCATTATTATTCCTTGAAGTTATTCCGTGAATATGTCTAGGGTATCAGGTGTACTGGTGTTCGTTATCTTTTGCTGGTGATTCGCTGGTGAATGCTATAGATCAGTCACCATTGCGGATCAGTCACCGTTGCGGATCAGCAAATAGCGGAGCACACTCTCATTAAAACGCAGAAGACGCTCCACTTCCTCGGTTCCCACAGGCGGCAAATTGAAGCGTTCCAGGATGTAATGTCCCTCGAAACTTTTGCCGATGGGATAGGCCAACGTCCGACGTCCCCACATTTCGGTGGAGATCACAGAGCCAGCTTGGGTTGTAATCACCTGATTGAGGCGCTCATTGAAGGTACGCACCCCTTCGTCGTCTAAATTCCCTTGCAGGATAAAGACTAACTCATACTCTCGTTGTTGATCGTCTTGCTGTTCTACTTCGCTGCTCACGTAACATTCCTCTTTTTCTAAACTCGTGTCTCTCTCTGGAGTTGCCCGCAGGCCGATCCTGCGAACAGAAAGAATGGGATGCCGAAACTAAATGGCCCCATTGCAGACCATCGTTCAGGATAACACAACGGGTATGCGGAGCCAAATCTTATCCTGTGAAATGTACTGTAGAAGGATCTCTGATCGGCTTGTGGATGTCATCTGTCTCTTTCGCGTGCTTGTGGCGTGCTTCTTACAGAGTTGTAGAGATGTTTTAAAGACAGAGCATTAGAGACTGGGGCAAGGCGATGACTACTGAATAGACTACTCAGTAGTCTATTCAGTAATCGCGGGGACTGCACTCTTCTTTAGGATAGTTATCTCTTTGGCGGCGGGGCCGCGTTCGCCTTGCTCCACGAGAAATTCGACCAGATCCCCAGGGCGGAGTGAACCTGCGCCTATTAGGTCGGCACCATGCGCAAATATCTCTGGGTGCTCTTTGCGCACCAAGAAGCCATATCGTTTGCGATGGTTGTACCACTTAACCAACCCGCGCTCGCGCCCTGTGGCGGGAAGGAGCAGGCGGCAAGCGGGGCAGTGGGTGGGGGGGGATGATGGGTTGGCTTGTGCTTGGGCGCGCATCTCGCTCTGCTCTTCCGCAGACCAAAGAAAGGAGATGCCACAGCGTTCACAA
>JBBQIG010000300.1:0-6573 GCA_038324715.1 Anaerolineae bacterium
CCATATACGCTTTGATATTCCACAACTCGGTGGCATACCACTGGACACGTTCATGCCAAGAATATCTTTCGGCTTGTTGCTCAAGAGCCTTCTGGCTATCAATGTACTCCTGAAGTCTTCCCCTTTCCCGCGCCTCTTCAATTTCCCAAAGTACATCTACGGAAGTGTGTATGCCTTCGGGTCGTTGGGAAAATGCAGCTTCCGGTCCTGCCGCCTCCAATATCGCAATCTGTTCCTGAATGATCTTAGCTGGTTTATCGTCAGGAGGAAACAGGTCACACGCTGTACCCGTAAGTATCAATGACTTAACACGATCAGGTTTCGTTGCCGCAAAGACAACCGCAATGGGTCCACCCGCAGAGCTACCGATCAAATGTGCAGAGGCGATGTTAAGGTGGTCGAGCAAACCTTCCAGATCTGCAACCTGAGCTTCTAAACTGTAATCATTAGTCACAGGACGGGAGGAGTGGTAGCAACCTCGGCGGTCATACCACACAAAATCAAAATCACTTGCAAAGTCCCATTCCCAACTCCATTCCCACTCACCAGCGGCAGGAAGTTTCAACTGCAAAGCGAGGTTGGCAAATCCTCCATGTACAAACACAACAGCTGACCCTTGACCAGCATGCTGATAGTGAAAAGAACAGCCATTTATTTCTACTGAAGGCATGTAGATTCTCCTTGCTGTAAATTTGCGCTGTAAATTTACTGGATACGGGGCTAACGTTGAACCACCTAGTTACATCTATCTTCTTGGTTACCCCAAATAGCTCAAACCCTAGCAAGCTTAGCAACTCATGTTACGCAGTTCGACCCTTGCCCATCGGCTTTATCGTCTGGTGGTGCTGCGGGTACTTATCGCTCACGCCAATACCTGTCGCCGCTGCTCGTCCGCCCCAAATAGCCATAGTCCACCAACTGGCGGCGCATGTTCGCTGGGTCTTGGAAGGTGTGCCACTGGTTCAACACTTCGTTGACCTCGACTTCGCTGTAGAGTTGATTGCGCTGGAACTTGTTGACTAAATAATCTAATATGGCCTCACGATCACGTTCGCGGCGCGGCCACAGCGTCACCAGGCCATCGCGATCGACAAAGCGATGCAATGCTTCGGGCAATGCGCGTCGTGCATCACTTAAAATGGCAGTGGCGTTGACCGCGGAGAGCAATTGGCGCAGGCGCGCAAAAAGCTCGTCCACACGCTCAATGTGTAGCCGGTATAGCTTTTTAGCGTCACCCGCGCGCTGCTCTGTCACAAAGCCTGCGGCCACAAGTTGCTGTAGATGGCGCGAGATAGTAGATTGTCCAACCTCAAGTTGGGCAACGATCTCCTGGGCCAACATCTGTTCGTTGAGCGCCAGCAATTCCAGAATCTGTAGCCGCGTATCGTCGGTCAACGCACGTAACGGCCCCAATACTTCACTGCGCTGGATAGGTTTTGTGCGAAGTGTCTCCCCAACCGCATGGATCACAGACAAGTCACTCGCAGCGCGATCATTGGCATTCAACATGATGTACCTCCAGTTTGAAGTTATGCATCTATGCACATAAATACATAAATGATACAACATAATGTTCCACTGTTCAAACTGCCTTTCATGCCGTCGCCTCTTTTCGGCCTTTCTGTCTTGCTGCGTAAGGTGAGTTAGTAACTTTGGAACCTGGCAATCCGCAGACTATAATCTTTGTACTATCACAATAACCCGATGAAGGGAGTTTATGCACGTCACAACCCCCACCCGTTACGAACTCTTCGGACGGCACTTTAAGGCTAGCGCCTATCAAACCTATGCGCGACTGCGCGCCGAAGCACCTGTCTATCGTCGCCCCAATGGCAATGGTGTAGATGCAACCTGCTTTGTCACATGCTATGACGATGCAGTTGCCGTTCTGCGCGACCATAAACGTTTTGTCAAAGATGTACGCAATACGATGACGCAGGCAGAACAAGATGTGCTACCTCAAGAGCCGCCACTGCTCCGTTTGATCACGCGCCACATGCTCAACGCCGATGCTGCCACCCATATGCGGCTGCGGGCGTTGGTCAACAAAGCCTTCACGACACGCATGATTGACCAACTACAAGATCAAGTCGAAAGCGTGGCGCAGACGCTTTTACGTACCGTCCATGCCAAGGGCACAACGGATCTGATTGAAGCATTTGCCTTTCCCCTGCCCATCATCGTCATCGCCGAACTCTTGGGCGTCCCGGCACGCGACCGCAACCGCTTTCGCGCCTGGACAAATGCACTTTTTGCGCCCACACCGGATAGCGCACGCAACAACCAAAAGCTGGCAAAATCGCGCCGCTTGATGGAAGACTTTATCAGCTACTTGCGTGCCATCTTTGCTGCTCGTCGCGCCCATCCACGCGATGACCTCATCTCATCTCTGCTCGCCGTAGAAGATGCAGGTGATATGCTCAGTGAAGATGAACTCTTTAGCATGATCTTGCTCTTGATTGTTGTGGGACACGAGACCTCGGTCAACCTCATCGGCAATGGCACGCTTGCCCTGCTCCAGCATCCCGCAGCCTGGGAACAATTGCAAGCCAACCCCTCGCTTTTGTCCAGCGCAGTCGAGGAGATGTTACGCTATGACTGTCCTGTGGAGCGTGCGCCCATGCGCTATGCTGCCGAAGATGTTGAGCTAGGAGGCACGCTGATCCATCGTGGCGATGCTGTGAGCGTTGTGTTGGGCAGCGCCAACCGTGATGAAGCCTTCTTTGCCAATGCCGACACCTTTGACATTACGCGTGACCCCAACCGCCATCTCGCCTTTGGTCACAGCGCCCACTATTGTCTAGGTGCGCCCCTTGCCCGTTTGGAGGGACGAATTGCCCTGCAAGCACTCCTCACACAGATGCCCGACCTCCACTTGGCAATCCCCAGCAGCGCGCTCCGTTGGAGCACCCACCCCATCATGCGCGGGCTGAAGCGGCTTCCTGTCGCCTGGTCTCCCACCCGTTAGCCGCGAGACCCTTTAGGCTTCGGCTTACTCTTCTGCAAATTTCACCTCAAAAGACTTTGCATCCACCTCAACAAAGCGAATTAGCTTGTCGCCTTCATCCATGAGTGCTTGCCGGTTCTGCGCGGTCAATGCTTCGAAAGGCGCAAGCGTGAGCGTGGCAATGCCCTTCTTCTTGGCGGTCGTCCACACACCAGAGACAAAGCCATCCACCAGAAAAGTTGCTGCCACACGCAAACCAGGCAAGTAGACCTTTGGGCGGTGGGCATCGGCAACCACACGCGTACGGTTGGAATGTGAAAGCAGCAAGTTGTCGAATTCGGGCAGAAATCGCTCTGGCGCAGGCGTATCTGCGGGTAGCAATGGCAATTCGGGCAGGTCAAACAACTCCACCCCTTGCTCATCACGATAAGTCACCAGTTCTGATCTTAACGTTTCAAAAAACTCTTTTAGCTTAGGCAAGCCCGACCATGTCTGCATATCCGTGACACGCGCAGGGCCAAATGCAGCCAAATAGCGCAAAATGAGCGTTCGCAAATCTTGCTCAAAGGGTATCGGCCGGTCAAGCCACGATTCTGCCAGCGCAAACTGCGGATTTCCTGGAAAACTCCACCCCTTGGCAATTGGCACCTGGACAAGTGGCAAGTGCGTGCGTACCCCATAGCGCAGCGCGCCAGCTTCATATTCCGGCATCAACTCCAGCAGTGCCGCCGTGATCTCAGCAAAGGTGCGCGGCTTTTCGGCAATATAGGGCCGCGCCACCGCCACCAATTGTTCTGTATCAAACTTGTCCTTGAGTCCCTTGAAGATCGAATCAAAAGCATTGGTCAGCACGGGTTGAAGTGTGGCACGAAAGCGCAGGTAATCTTGGGTCGTAAAGAGGTGCAGCGTGCTCCGCATCAAGGTAGCCTTGACAATCGTTCTATCTTCAAGTAGGCGCGCCAGGTCATCACGACGGAAATCCTGCAAGCGCGTCCATAAGCCAACATAGGGAGACGAAGCTTGCTGTGCTTGTAGACCCACCAACCGTTCAATCGCGGCTGGCACGGGCATCATAGCTCTCTCTAAAAGCAATTGACGAGCTAACGTTGTTCGATTCAGTTCGCGAAGTGTCAGTCTGTTTCCAGCCAAAACAGTCTCTCCTTTAGATTTTGATCTTGAAGGATAAATGCTTCTAAACCTTCTACGTAGCCACTCAGTCACCATACGCTCGCTTGCAGGCTGCTCTATACTTCTGATGGTCAGTATACAACTTTCAGGCTCCGTTCCTCACAGCCGTTTCCAAAAATCGAGTAGTACAATCAAGCTTGCCCACCAAGCTCAACACCCCCAATCCTCTCCTCGGATTTGGCAATTTACTCTGGTACGGCTATCATCATTTGCAACAACGACCCAAAAACCACCAGTTTTCCAGAGTGCGCACGTAGATATACTCTCATGTAGCCGGATGCGCAGTTTTTGTTTTTGTGTTTATTTGTGCCAAAATACACAAACGACAACTGACTTTAATTTTGTTATCACCTAAACTATCAGCATATTTCAGCATATTGTGTCACGTATATGGGCATTGCCCTAGGAGATGTTATGCAAAGGTTCGCTGCTCTCTTGCTAATTCTAGCACTTTTGACAGCTTGCGCTGCTCCAGCAGCGACACCAACCACCACTGAACCTGCCGCCACTTCAGGTGTGGCTGCGGACGAAAACGCGACAGAAACAGCCACTGAAGAAGAGACCGCAGCAAACGCCGATCTACCTCTCGTGCGCGTCGGACATGTCCCCGTAACCATCTATGCGCCCCTCTTTATTGCCGCAGAAAAAGGCTATTTTGAGGAGGAGGGAATGCGGGTAGAATTATTACCCGTCGAAGGTGGTACCGAGAATGTGGTGCAGGTTGCCGCGGGCAATTTTGATGTGGCTGGCGGTGGCATTGGTGCAGGGTTGCTCAACGCCGTAGAGCGTGGCATTGAATTTGAAATTGTCGCTCCTCTCCACACCGAACGCCCTCCCCTGACCAGTCCTCTGGTTGTGAGCAAAGCGCGCTTTGACTCTGGTGAAATTACATCAGTGGAAGATTTGGCTGGCAAAAAGGTTTCGACCAATGCCACAGGCGCAGCCACAGAATATTGGCTCTGGCGTGCGCTGCAACAAGGCGGCTTAGATTTCACTGATGTCGAAGTTTTGGGCGTCGGTTTCCGCGAGGTTGCCCCAGCTTTGGAAAGCGGCTCGTTAGATGCGGGCATCCTAGGTGAACCGTTGGCAACCCTCGCCGAAGATCAGGGGTTAATCGCACGCTTGAGTGAAGATTTCATTGACGGCTTCACCTCCACGGTAATTTTCTATAACCAGGAGTGGGCAACAGCCAATCCAGAGCTTGCCAAAGGCTTTGTCAAGGCATTCATTCGCGGGGCACGTGACCTCAACGGCGATGCCTGGTATGACCCGGAGAATCTCGCCATCATTGAGAAATACACAGGTGTCCCTGCCGAGGTCGTAGCACGTGCCAATCGTTCCTTCCACGACCCCAACGGCTCAGATCCCTTGGCAGACTTGATGGAGCTACAGAGCTTCTTTGCCAGCCAAGGCCAATTGAGTTATACCGATCCACTCGACATGAGCACCCTCATCAATCCCACCTATGCCGAAGCTGCGCTAGAGGAATTGGGCGGTCCGGTCGAGTGGGAATAGGGAAACAAGAATAGTCCAAATTGCGTTTGATCTGTGGATAGGTGTTCGCTAAAAACACCTATCCACAAGCAAAGCAAAAGATTGTCAGAGCCAGAAAGATCAACATGCCCTCACCTCAATGCCCAATCATCCAGACGCACCAGCTTACCAAAACCTTTGTGGGTGTTGATCAGCGTGAATTCCATGCGCTAGGGCCGGTGGATATGCACGTTGATAGCGGTGGGTTCGTCTGCATTGTGGGGCCAAGCGGCTGTGGCAAAAGCACCTTGCTCCGCATTCTGGCGGGACTAGATTCACCCACCGATGGCACGTTGGAGATCAACGCTGATGAGGATGAAAACCGTCCTTTCAACAGCATGGTCTTTCAAGGCGACTCGACCTTCCCCTGGCTCACTGTCCACGAAAATGTGGAATATGGATTGCGAATGCGTGGAGTCAGTTACCGCACGCGTGAGCAGGTGGTAGCGCAGATGCTACAATCAGTGGGGCTTGCTGGTTTTGCCGAATCATATCCCTACCAGCTTTCGGGAGGTATGCGCCAGCGCGTGGCGCTGGCGCGTGCCTTTGCCAACGATCCGCAAGTGCTGCTCATGGATGAACCTTTTGGGGCCTTAGATGCTCAAAACCGCATCCTGCTCCAAGACGAACTCCTGCAAATTTGGGAGCAAAATAGCACAGGCGACCAGCGCAAAACCATTCTCTTCATCACCCACTCCATTGACGAAGCCATTGTGCTGGCTGACCGCGTGTTGGTGATGAGTTCGGTTCCAGGGCGTATTAAAGCCACTGTTCCAATTCCTTTTGCTCGCCCGCGTCAAACCTATGAACTCAAACGCGATCCTCTCTTTGGAGAGTTAACCTATATCATCTGGGAAGCCCTGCGCGACGAAGTGAATGCGGCGCGCGCCTCAGAAATTCGTTAA
>JBBQIG010000301.1:0-6563 GCA_038324715.1 Anaerolineae bacterium
AGCCAGTGGGCAGCAGACGGGGGCTGCTTCAATGCTTTCACATCGATTTGATGAGGGGGATAGGGTGAAATCAAAGGCGCAGTCAATGCGGCTGTAATCAGCACCAACAGCACGAGGCTACCCACCACAGCCAACCGGTGGCGCGCAAATCGTCGCCAGAAGCGCGAGCGAAAGAAACCGCCCGCAACGCTCGGCGCAGCGACGGTCTGGCTTTGGGGCAATGAAGTTGCAAGATTGGTCATAAATTCTTAAATCTTTCCCGGCTACTACTTGAATTGTGTAAACCAAATTCAACCACTGTTTCCACGATTCTAACGTGCAACGATAGCACTTAACTATAACGAATACGTGGATCGGCCCATGCATAGGCAATATCCGCCAAGAGGTTGCTGATCAGCACGGCAATCGACGTCACCAATGCAACCCCCATCAACACAGGATAATCGCGCTGGGTAACAGCCGTAATTGCCATCTGCCCCATGCCAGGCCAAGCAAAGATCGTCTCCACAATCACTGAGCCACCAAAGAGCGCAGGCAAGCTCAAACCAATAATGGTGATCACAGAAATCAAGGCATTGCGAAACCCGTGACGCCAAACACGTTCGCGGGCGGCTAATCCTTTGGCCTTCGCCGTGGTCATGTAATCTTGGCTCAAAACTTCTAGCATGCTCGAACGGGTATAGCGCAAAAAGCTCGCCACCCGATCCAGCCCCAGCACCAATGCGGGCAACAGCAAATGGTGTAGCCTGGTTACAAAGTACATCTCCGAATCTGGATCGCCCATGCCATGAGAGGGGAAGAGCTTAAGCTTTAAGGCTAATACATAAATTGCCCCCAGCGCCAAGAAGAAACTGGGGATCGAAATTCCGCTAAAAGCACAAAAGGTTAAGAAATAGTCAAGTCGTGAATATTGACGTAATGCAGAGAGTATTCCCAAAGGAATGCCCAGCCCAATCGCCACCAACAGCGCTGCCAACGTCAATTGCAAAGTATTTGGCAAACGGTTGGCAATGCGCTGGCTCACCGCTTCGCCTGTGCGATAGGAGAAGCCCAGGTTGCCCTGCAACGCTTCACCCAGCCACAATCCATAGCGCACAATCATCGGCTGATCCAGCCCCAGTGATTCCCGCAAGTTCTGTAAATCAACTGGATCCATCGACACGCTGGGATCGACCATGGCGTCAATTGGGTCACCAGGGGCTAAGTTATAGGCCACAAAAGTTAGTATCGTGATTCCCAACAGCACGGGAATCGAAATCAGCAGACGGCGCAGAATATAAGTTGCCATGCCCAACTTTCCTTTGCATCGTGGGGAGAGCAAGCCCTCCCCACGATAATACTTCAAACAACCAGTTTCAACCTATCAAAATCAACTATTCAGAGACAGTTTTACTCGCTGATCGTCCACAAGTGAACATCATCCCAGTTGTATTGATCATAGGTGAGCGTCACATCATCCGACGCAGCCGTCACAAGTGGCGACACCCACAACGGCATTGTAGGCAGTTCTTCATTGATAATCTCAGTCATCTCTTGATAGAGCGGCGCACGATCTTCCTGCGCCACGTTGCTCTTGCCCCCTTGCACCAACTCGGTTACACGGTCGTTGCAATAGCGCGTCCCATTAAAGCCATTAGGATAAAGCTGACCACAGACAAAGAAATTGTTGCCAGCAACATTGGGGTCAGCCCCTGCGCCATAGGGCACCATGGTTACGTCAAAGGTACCATTGGCGTAGAAGTTCTCTACAAAGGTCGGGCCATCCACGGTGCGAGGCACCATGTTCAGTCCCACATCGGCCCACATTTGTTGCATCACGGCATGGACAGGCTCAACCTGTGGGGCCAAGACCATCCAATCCACTTCCCAGGATGAATCCCAACCAATCGCTTCCAGGGCAGCGCGTGCGGCTTCCGGATCATAGGAATAATCTACCAGATCAGAGGAACATGCCCACTCCTGCAGGAAGATACAATTCTGGCGTGTAGCCAAGCCTTCCAACACGTCGTTGATCAGTGCATCCATATCCAGCGCATGATAGAGTGCCTGACGGAACTCTGGGGTACGCATGGCAACCTTCTTTGGATCATCCTTGCTCTGATCCGAATCCACAAAGAGTGAGGTGGGCGACGGGGATGTTTGCAAGTATGTCTCAATGCCTTCCAGCCCATTCACGCGGTTGTATTCTGCGGTGGGAATATTCTGAATCAGGTCCACCTCGCCATTCTCCAAAGCAACCAAGCGTGTGTTGTTGTCGGGAATAGTCAAGATGCGAATTCGCTCAATCTCTGGCGCACCGCGGAAGTAATCGGGATAGGCGCTCAACTCAATGTATTGGTCAGTCTCATAATTGTCAAAGACATAGGGTCCCAAGCCGGGATAGGGGCGACGGGTCGCAAATTCGCTGGTGGCGAAGTCTGCGGGCGCAATTTCTTCAACCACATGCTTGGGCAATATGGTGTGCCCATTGGTAATCGCCAAGTCTACCAGGAAAATCGCACTAGGCTCCGAAAGTGTAAATTGCACCTCGTAATCGCTCAACGCCTCAATCCCACTCACTGTGTCGGCCTCACCTGCGGCAAATTCCTCTGCACCCTCAATCACCTGGAAGTTGGTGAAGAGACGTGCTCCCATGTCGGGAGTGAGAATGCGTTCAAAGGTGAAGACAACATCCTCAGCCGTAAAGGGCTCGCCATCATGCCACGTCACATCATCACGAAGTTGAAAGGTGAATACGGTACCATCTTCCGAAACTTCCCAGCTTTCGGCAAGGTCACCCATCAACTGACCCTCGCGGTCAAAGGTTACTAACTTGGCATTGGTCCACTTCTGGACAAACCCTTCAATCCCTTGCACAACTGCCAACGGGTTGAAGTTGTTCGGGCGTTGACTATAACCGAATCGAAGCAAGTCACCGCCTGCGCCATCTTCTGCTGGGGCTTCTGCCGCGGGTTCAGTCGCCTCGGCAGCGGCATCTGCAGGTGCCTGTGGTTGTGCCGGAGCTGCTGGGGCACATGCACTCAGCACCAAAGCCAGCACGAGTAGCAGTGCTGGCACTGCCTGAACACGTGCTCTAGAAATTAAGTGAAACATAGTTTTTCTCCTTCTGAGTAGCATCGAGGCGCACTCATTGCGCCATAGTGAGAGCATACAAGAAATTACGATTCTTATAACAGAATGGTTTGGATGACTCCTCCTCTCTCCCTCCATTGTGTTGCCTACCTCTAAATACCTCTTTGCAACTTATTCCTACAAGCTATTCAACATCCACTGAATCATCAAACGAATTTGATACTCACTGGATAGAGAACTCATTGACTCATACGCCGTACTCGTGCCGGAATAGCATCATGCCGAAGTTCGCCCGACACAATTCCCAAGCTACGATCCGCCAAGGATAGGGTAATCTTGGCTCCGCCCTGACGGTGCGACTCGCGCAGCGCAATCGCAATCTCCAACGCAGCCCGACCATCTGCACCCGAACAGCGTGGCTCCGCGCCAGTGGCAACGCCATTCACCAAATCACGCACAATCGTAATACCCGTGCCTTCAATCTTATTCGGCCACGGGAAAGGGGCTTGCATGGGAACTTTGCGCCCACTACGCGCATCAAGCATCATCACGGTATATTCTACATGGGCATTGTTATTTACAAGTCGCACGCGCCCCTCCGTGCCAATCACGTCGAATTCCCAAAAGGCCGGGCCGGTAGGCATCCCGCGCAGAAAACCACGTGCGCCATTGGCAAAAGCCAAATAGCCATTGCCCATCAAATCCTGCTCACCTTCCGCAGCAGCATCCGATTCCATCTCGCCAAAGACCCACGCCACCTCACTACCCGCCAAGTAACGCAGCGTATCAATTAAATGACTGCCATTGTGCGACAATCCACATTGCCCAAAGGCGTTCACTTGTAGCAGTTGTCCCAAGGCTCCTTCTTCAACCAACTGCCGTGTTTGGGTAAAAAAGGGATTCCAGCGCCGCGCACAATTCACAGCCAGCGCCACCCCATGCTCTCGACAGACCTCAACCATTGCATCCGCTTCTTCCAAGGTGATAGCAATCGGTTTCTCTGCCCAAATCGCCTTCACCCCGGCACGTGCAGCGTCTAACACAATTTGCGAACGCAACCGTGTTGACGTGCAAACGCTCACAATATCCAGCGCTTCTTTTGCCAGGAGTTCTCTGTAATCTGCATAAAGATGCGCAGGTTTGACATGCCAGCGCTCGCCAAAAATGGCCCGCTGTTCCTCGTGCGAATCCGCCCCTGCCACCAAAGTCACGCCCGGTGCCACCACATAACTAGGAGCGTGGGCATAGGGTAAAAAGACGGAACCACCCGTCGTCACTTCGTCATCATAGGTACTGCCCATCCGTCCCAATCCAATCACTGCAGCGCGCAACATACCAATTCCTCTCACTCATCCCTAGCAATCACGTTTAATAATCTGATGGTGGGCGGAAAATCACCTCTAACTGACCGATACTCAACGGGACAAAGCCCTTTTGCATCTGTGACAGCGCCAGATCGATATGCGATTGACCATTGCGTAACGTAAAAAGCAGATGTCCAGGTAACAGCGCATCAATCTTGAGGTTCGCCAAGCGGGGCAAAAACTCCCGATAAGGAGCCATCTCTGAACCCGCATGATTGATCAACCCAATCAGTCCATTGTAGAAAACGATGTCAGCCGCAAAGAGTATTCGATACCCCTCGATCTCCACAAGCAGCGCGCAAATGCCCTGGCTGTGACCAGGCACTTGGATCACCTGTAATGTCAAATCGCCCACAACAATCTGGTCATCGTGATGAAACCCCACATCGACTGGACACGGAATCATGCCAGAGTCGCCACTCTCCAACAGAGGGCGCTCGATCTCTGGCAAGTACACGGGTGCACCGAGTTCACTGCGCCATCCTGCCGCACCCCGAGCATGATCAGTGTGCCAATGCGTCAAGATGATATGGCGAATGCGCGCCGGATCTAGCCCATCGGCAATCATGTTGCGCCGAATCATCTCATAGCTCTCTGGACGACCACCCCCAGCGTCAATCAACGCCAGTTCACTACCACCATCGACAACATAGATGTGGCAATCCCAAGAGTCAGAGAGTCCCAACTCGCCAGACCCCACTAGGTAAATGCGCGGATGCAATCTCATAACATGCCTACCGACTCAACGTCCTGCCAACTGCAAAATATCTTCAGCCTTAATCATTGGCATCGGCACATTCTCCACCATGCGCTGCAAGGCATTCGCATCCTTAAAGCCGACCCCTGTCAGCACGCAAACCACCCGTTCATCACTCTTCAACCGCCCCGCTGCCCGATCCGCGAGTACGCCCGCCAAGCTAATTGCCGCGGCAGGTTCCACAAAAAGCCCCTCTTGTCTCGCCAACTTCGCTTGCGCGGCATAGGTAGCGTCATCATCAATCGTGACTGACCACCCCCCAGACGCAGCCAGCGCCTGCAGTACCAATTCGCCATCAGGCGGTGCAGTCAATTGCAGCCCCGAAATTGCACTTGTCGAGGTCAGAATCGGTGCCACGGTGGAGTCGCCACGCAGCCATGCTTGATGAATGGCATCACAGCCCGAGGGTTGCACAGCCACAATACGTGGCAAGCACTTAGCATATCCAGCGGCTTGCCATTCCACAAAGCCGCGCCAGATGGCAGCCAGCAATCCACCACCCCCCACAGGGACATAGACCACATCCGGCATCTCCCCGCGCAGTTGCTCACCGATCTCATACGAAATGGTCTTGACCCCTTCCATGGCGTGCGGGCTGAAAGCGTGTGCAGTCACCAACATCATCCATTCATTTGCCGCGCAGACCTGGCGAATATTGGCCCAAGTCTCCACCTCTGCCTCTGGGTCATACCCCAAACGCTCCACTGCCATCATCTGTGGCCCATAAGCCATAATCTGTGCGATCTTGGCTCGTGAAGCCTTTTCCAGCGTAAAGAGATAACCATCCACTCCCGCGCGCACACCATAAGCAGCCATCGCCGCCCCTGCATTGCCCGAAGAAGTGGCTGCCCACGCACGCTTACCCAATTCGCGGATGCGTGCCATCCCCACAGCAGCGATCCGGTCCTTGTAAGAGCCAGTTGGATTCGAACCTTCCAGCTTAAAGTGCAATTCACCTACACCGATTTCATGCTCCAACCGGCTAGAGCGCAGCAGCGGCGTGTTGCCCTCCCCCAAGCTCACCGCATTGGCAAGATCACGTAAGGGCAAATGTGCGCCAAAACGCCACAGCCCTAGCTGGTCGGGCTGCATCTCAATATGTGGATCGGCATAAGTGACAACCAGCACGCCAGCGCACGTTGGGCAGCGGTTAATATCGGCATCAGCACCCTGCCAATCGCAACGGCTACAGGCGAGGCCATAGCCATCAAAAGTACCACCAAAAGCAAAGGAATCGGTCATAGGATGAAGTATCTAAGAAGAATCTGTTTCAGATTTCCAAATCGATTTATGTCAAACCTGCAAAAGTTCTGTTGAGAAGAGGCAACAACAGTCTTGCCGTCAGGAGATGCCCTGCATCATTCGGATGC
>JBBQIG010000302.1:0-6548 GCA_038324715.1 Anaerolineae bacterium
GCAATGGGCATGTGAATGGCAACGGCAATGGTACAGGTGTGACTGATGACGGGACTAGCAATTTGATGCGTGCCATCCGTTTGACTTTGCGCGATCTGAAAGGGCCGAGCGCGATTGTTGTGGTGAGCCAAGATTATCCTAACCAATTGATCACTGCGCGCCTGGGTAATGCTGGAGGGGTGGCAGTGGGACTCGGTGAGGGCGAAAATTTTGTGGCAAGTGATATTCCTGCCATCTTGGCACATACTCGACGCATGGTCTTTTTGGACAATGGCGAGATGGCGGTGATTACGCGTAGTGGCGTTGAGTTTTCCAACCTGGATGGCGAGCCATTAACGAAGGAGGTCACGCAGATTGATTGGCATCCAATGGCAGCCGAGAAGGGGAACTATCGCCACTTCATGCAGAAGGAGATCTTTGAGCAAGGACGTAGTCTAACTGATACATTGCGCAATCGCTTTGACTTTGAGACCAACAAGGTGACGTTGGAGACGCTTAATCTCACTGCTGAGGCGGCACAGCGACTGGACAAAATTACGATTGTGGCGTGTGGGACAAGCTATTATGCGGGGTTGATTGGCAAGTATTACTTGGAGCGATTGACGCGGATCTCGGTTGAGGTGGATTATGCGAGCGAGTTCCGCTATCGACAGCCGGTGGTGAAGCCAACGCATATGGTGCTTGCCATTACCCAGAGTGGTGAAACGGTGGATACGCTGGCGGCGATTGAAGAAGGGCAGGCACAAGGTGCTTTTACGGCTGCGATTGTAAATGCAGTGGGGAGTCAGGCGGCGCGTGTCTGTAATGGTGTGGTGTATATGCAAGCTGGGCCGGAGATTGGTGTTGCCAGTACAAAGGCTTTTACTGCTTCCGTGACTGATTTACTTTTGCTGGCGCTGTACATTGGGCAGTTGCGGGGTACGGTGACAGAGACCGAACGCGTTGAGTTAATTCAAGCCCTGTTGACGCTGCCGGGGTTGGCTGGTCAACTTTTAGAGGAAGCAGCGCAAGGCGACCTTTATTCTCGCTTGGCGGAGGAGTTTCACCGCTATGAGCACTTCTTGTATATTGGGCGCGGTATGCAGTATCCAGTGGCGCGCGAAGGAGCGTTGAAACTGAAGGAGATTAGCTATATCCATGCGGAGGGGTATCCTGCGGGTGAGATGAAGCATGGCCCAATTGCGCTGATTGATGCCAATATGCCCACAGTGGTGCTTGCACCGCAAGATAGTGTCTATGACAAGATGATTAGTCAGGTGGAACAGGTGAAAGCACGGCATGGGTTAGTGCTGGCAGTGGCACATGAGGATGACGAGTATCTGCGCGAGAAGGTGGATTATGTGATGCCGATTCCGCATTGCCACGAACTACTCATGCCTATCCTTTCAGTAATTCCGCTGCAAGTCTTTGCCTATGAGACCGCTGTGCGACGAGGTGCAGATGTGGATCAACCTCGCAATCTTGCCAAGAGCGTGACGGTGGAATAGTGCATACGAGATATTTGTCCGAGTAGATTATTGCAAAGCAGTAGGGCGTTGATTCGTAAGGGTCAACGCCCTACTGCTTTGCAGAGTACTTCTTGGGACATTGTGTGAAATGTATCAAAATTTGGAACTGATAGACTCGAGATTAGGGCATTTGCCTAAGGATGCCAAGCTACCAACGCAGCGGCGACCCAGGTGGGTGGGGGCGACTGGTAGTTTTCTGTCATGTCACTAGAAGTCAAATCGAGAATCTCGGGTTGCAGAGGGCCGCTTAGTTGACGGAAGAGTGGTCCTGCATCGCGAGCATCGTTGCGTGCACGCACACATTGCTGAAGATAGGCTGAGTAGTTGGCTTCAGACAAGAGACGATTGCTTTCGTTGATGCTGGCGCGCGCCAATTTCAACCCGCCATCCTCTGGCGCGCGGGCAACAGTTAAGTCATCACCATAGCCGATGCCGTGGTGAAAAGGATCGGCTGTTGACACAATGACGGCATCTTCGGCCCATCTGGCAAGGTGCTCATAGTTGGGTAGTGTTTCGGGGTGATCTCCTGCCAAGAAGGGATAGACCTCACGTACTTGCGGCTGAATTTGCGCACTGTCCTGTTTGGCGCGTCGGGCGAGCGCTTCCTTCAAGAAGAATCGGAAGCTGATGAGCGCGTGGTCGAGTTGCCATTCTGGGCGACTGTTTGGCATATCGGGGCCATGAATGCCGCGCAGGGGATGCCCTGTTAAATCTTCACCACTTGCAAGACGTTGGCGAGCCTCCTCCATCTCTGGCGTCCACGCATGAAGGACACTGACTACTAATACTTTGTGGCTGCCACTGTCTAATACAGCATTGGCGGCGGCGGCTACCTGATGCCCACATTCATGGACGGCAGCATGGGGAAAGACCACAACCCCTCCGGCATTTAGTAGCGGGCCTAGCTGCCACTGACTCCCGTGTTCCAAGAAATTGTCTACTTCTTGGGGACTCAAAGCAGCATGTTGCGCGTCGTAAATGGCAGGCCAATTGGGCCGGGTGGGTTGTGGTGCTTGTATCATCAGGGTCTATGGTTCCTTCACGGTATGGGCTAGGCTAGATATGGGCTAGATGCTTATGTAGCTATGCCTATATAGAATTCTAGTGCGAGTCGCGCGGGATGAACGCTCCAGACTTGCCGCGTAGGAAATCTAGGTCAACGCCTTGGTCGGCTTGCACCACGTGCTCTGTATAAAGACGAGCATAACCACGCTCGGTATGGGGAACAGTGGGAGCCTGCCATTTGGCGCGACGACGAGCCAACTCGTCTTCGGAAACTTCTAAGGTGAGCCGCCGATTGTGTACATCCAGTTCGATATAGTCGCCGTTTTCCACCAAGGCTAACGTGCCACCAATGGCAGATTCAGGAGCAACATGGAGCACAACTGTGCCAAATGCGGTGCCACTCATGCGACCGTCAGAGATACGCACCATGTCTGTGACCCCTTGCTTGATCAGCTTGGTTGGCAGGTGCATGTTGCCTACTTCGGGCATACCGGGGTAGCCTCTGGGACCCACATATTTTAATACCATGACACTGCTGGCATCGATCTCGAGGTTCTCATCGTCAATGCGTTCGTGGTAATCCTCTATTGATTCAAAGACTACGGCACGCCCTCGGTGTTGAAGCAACTCAGGTGATGCGGCAGAGGGTTTGACAATGGCCCCGCGCTCGCACAAGTTGCCGCGCAATACGACAATGCCTGCTTCTTCTTGCAGAGGTTCGCAATAGGTGGTGATGACCTCACGATTATAGCAAGTGGCATTGGCATTGTTTTCGCCAATGCTCTTGCCAGTAACGGTAAGCGCATCCATATGTAGAAGCTCGCGTAGGTCTTGAATCACGACTGGCAACCCGCCTGCATAATAGAAGTCTTCCATCAGGAATTTACCCGAAGGCATGAGATTGACCAGCAGTGGCATGTGGCTGCCAAGGGTGTCAAAGTCTTCTAGTGTGAGATCTACGCCGATGCGACCTGCGATTGCCAACAAATGAAGGATGAAATTGCTGGAGCCACCAATGGCTGCGTTGACGCGGATTGCATTTTCAAAGGCTTCGCGCGTTAATATCTTGGAGAGGGTTAGGTCTTCGTGTACCATCTCGACAATGCGGTTGCCTACGAGATGGGACAAGCGGCGGCGGCGTGAGTCTGCGGCGGGAATTGCTGCGCCACTGGGGAAGGTCAATCCAAGCGATTCGACCATGCAGGCCATTGTGGAGGCTGTGCCCATTGTGTTGCAATGTCCGTCGCTGCGAGACATGCAGGATTCTGCATCACAATATTCTTGCTGGGTCATAGTTCCGGCGCGCACATCATCGCTGAACTTCCAAACGTCGGTGCCAGAGCCAATGTCGCGTCCCTGGAATTTGCCGTTGAGCATGGGGCCGCCGGAGATGACGATGGTGGGAATATCCACACTGGCAGCACCCATAATCGTGGAGGGAGTGGTTTTATCACAGCCCGCCAAGAGTACGACGCCGTCAAGCGGATTGGCACGAATTGATTCTTCGACATCCATGCTCGCAAGGTTACGATAGAGCATGGTGGTGGGGCGCATAATAGCTTCGCCCAATGACATGACAGGGAACTCAAGCGGGTAGCCACCGGCTTCATAGACACCGCGCTTGACCTGTTCTGCCAAGATACGGAAATGGGCGTTGCAAGGTGTCAGGTCTGACCAGGTGTTGCAGATGCCAATGACAGGGCGACCATCAAACATTTGATCGGGATGACCTTGATTTTTGATCCAACTACGATGGATAAAGCCAAGCTGGTCGGTGCGCCCGAACCACTCCCGGCTACGTAATTTTCCATTGTTTTTGCTACTCATTGTTTCTTCCTCTAGCGTAGGGGCGATTTTGGAGATAGGGCTTGGTTGGCCCTGTTTTCAGCGCATGGCTGTTTATGCAGTATACCACGCTTGTCATGCCACAAGAGATGAGGGAAGCAGTGAGAACTCAAGCAAATCGTTTTGGACCTTGTGCACATAGGATGGAGTGAGATTGCGCAATTTTAGAGCGTGGGTATTGTATAATGTCACGAGGACTACGAAATCTTTGGGTATCTGAAAGTACAGTTTTGACCTATATAGGTTTTAGTTGTTTCAAATTTCTAATTGTGTGATCAAGAGTGCACCGTTTGTTTTTTACCTGCGCAGATCAGTGCGTTGAGGAGGAGTACCGTATGGCCTTTACAAAGGCATCATTTGTTATGGATGTACTGGCAGATGCACAAGTCTATGCCATCTTTGAAGCGTATTTTTCGGGTATCATTAGCCGAAACGCTTTAGAAGAAGTCTCAGGTTTCCCGCAAATTGGCGCGAACCGCCAGGCTTTAGCCAAGGTTTTCAACGAGTCAGCTGCATTGCTATGAGTAGTAGGGGTATGCGTTTGGGAAAATGGCTGTTGCCAAAGCTGGCAATGCTCTATGGAACCGGCTTTGTGGTGTGGAGGCTGCTCGTCGCGTCGCCACTTTTTGCGAGATGGTGGCCATTGCAAGTGGGTGAGATTTTTGCTGTGTGGGCGGTTACGCCGGTACTCTTTTTCGCGGTTGCCGGTTTATTTTGGCGCAGCCGATGGATTTGGCTTGGTATTCTCGTGCCCCTGCTTTGGTTTGGTGTCGAGTATGGCTCGCTCTTTGTGCCACCGTCTATCGGTGTTCCACCCGTTGTTGCACAGTCTGGCCCTCAAGGTCGTACCTTGAGGGTAATGACCTTGAATACATGGAGGGAAGATGATCGGGATGGGGATTTTGCCGCCGCAGTCAAAGAGTGGCAGCCGCAACTGATTGCTGTGCAGGAGGTGAGCGCGCGCTTTAGGTATGATCTGCAAGAGCTTGAGGCGGAGTGGCCTTATCAAATACGTGGTTTAACAGGAGGTCGAGGTCGTGTTGCTCTCTTGAGTAAGTTACCCATTTTGAGCAACGATGTCGATAGCGATTGGCTGGGCTGTCACTGTATGCAGGTGGTTGTCTCCTTGCATGGTCAAGCAATTCGGGTAATTGTCGTACATGTTTGGGCACCTTCTTATGATATTGATACGCAAGGCGCGGTTCCTTTGGTGTATGACTTTAATGCGTCGCATCAAAGTGTTACTTATGATGCGCTGTTGCAAGCGGTTGAAACTAGCGCAGAGCCTGTCATTATTTTGGGAGATTTCAATACAACGGAACGGCAACCTGGTTATCACCGGCTTTACGAAGCTGGGTTGAAAGATGCTCATGAAGAGGTGGGTTGGGGATTGGGGCATACATATCCCGCGCCGTTTCGTGTGATTCGGTGGCTACCTGTTTCCTTGATTCGTATTGATCACGTGTTTTATGATGCGGGATGGCAAGCGATACGGGCGTGGACAACTCCTTTGATGGGATCAGACCATCAAGCATTAATTGCTGATTTGGAGTTTGTTGTACAAGACTGAAACCTGCTTTATACCTAATCAATATACCTAATCAATATACCTAATCAATCCACATGTAATTAATCCACTATAAATGTAAGCATATTGAGGAGAGTCTGATGGCATTTGAATGGCCGCATGGTGCAAAAGCAGCAGTTTCATTAACCTTTGATGATGGGATGCGTTCACAGCGCGAAGTGGCTGTGCCGACGCTAAATCGACATGGTGTGCGGGGGACTTTTTATGTGAATCCCCGTGATGATTATGCGTCTATGCTTGATGGCTGGCGAGATGTTGCCAAGATGGGTCATGAGATTGGAAACCATACGATCAGTCATCCCTGCTCAAAGAACTTTGCCTTTATTAGTGAATCAGGTCGCCGTTCATTGGAAGAGATGACCTTTGAGGATATTGGCTGGGAGGTCGATGAAACCAATCGGCGCTTGGCGGAAGTCTTTCCTGAACAGGGGGCTGTTTCATTTGCATACCCTTGTTATCAACCCTTTGTGGGGCGAGGAGCGGAACGGAGGAGCTATGTGCCGGTTGTGCTGGAACGGTGTGTAGCTGGTCGCGGGCGCGGTGAACAGTCTAATGACCCCACTTATTGCGATTTGGGCTATCTTTGGTCCTGGGCCTGTGAA
>JBBQIG010000303.1:0-6546 GCA_038324715.1 Anaerolineae bacterium
ACAAGTGCAACAGATAGTAGAGATTACAGGCACATCACTTTTCCCTCAATGGCATGGTGTTACCCTGATCCTGCAACCAAAACGTACTAAGAAGCAAACTACAATTGAAATCAGGGCTGTCACAACCCACCAGCGCAGTCAGCCCATGCCAATCGCCACCACCGAAGATAAGCGCGGTTGGCGTTTATCATTCGCAGTAGTTAGCCTACTCCTCCTTTTCAGCACAATTTATGCCACCATTAACGCCACGCAACTGCTCACGGCAATTGAACAGTTGCGCGACAATTGGCTCTTGCGTTGACGCTCGTTCCAATTCTCCGTATAATCGAATCAGCGATTGCACACTATTGCCTATGGCAACTGCAAGACGCATCTATTTCGGTTACTCCCAAGGGTCTATGATGGCCCATTGTAAGGGCTTTTTCTCAGTTCGTATGCCAGAAAGCACACTACTTCGTGGCTGATGACGCAGAAGATTTTGACATAGTTCCAGATGATGAAGGTGTTGCACGACCTCGTTCCAGTTGGCTATGGTTGGGCATAACCGCGGCTGTTGCGCTCTTTGCCTTTGGCGTAGGCGCAGCGTTTATCATCCTCTCAACTCGACTAGGGTCTAACACTCCCGCGGCGATTGACACACCAACACCTTCGCTTGCAGTGATATCGCCAACACAAGTGGCTCTTATTACATCAACGGTGACGGTTGCCCCGAATGCTATTGTTACCACAAGCGGCACACCAACGGGTACACCCACTGTCACGGTGACACCCTCGCCCACAGCAACACCCTCTTGTTCACAACAAGTGGAAGAAATATTTATGCCACTCTATAACCCGGATGTTTTAGGGTGTGCGACAAGCGGAGCCAACATTGTCTGGGCAGCCTATCAACCCTTTGAGCGCGGCAGTATGCTCTGGCGCAGTGACAGCGACACTTCCTATGTCTTCTACGCCAATGGCACATGGTCTCCAATTGCAGAAGGATGGGATGGCGGACCCGCTGAAGATCGAGGGACGCCCCCACCAGGTCTTCAAGCCCCCCAACGCGGCTTTGGCTATGTGTGGAGTCGCAGTGACGAGATGTTTAATGGGTTAGGCTGGGCCAATGACCAAGAAAAAGGCTTTTGCGCATGGGTTCAAGAATTTGAGCAAGGCTTTATCCTGCGCAGTTCAGATGTTCCAAGCTGCACCGCTGAAAACCTCTACAACCATGCTGCATCGGGTGATTGGGATCCGCTGCTCTTGGTCGCAGGTGCAAACAACCAATGGGGCAACGTTCCAACCGCAAACAATCCTGTTGCCAGTGTGCCCCCGACCAGCGCCTCTCCGGCGAGTACGCCCACAGTACCCATCGCACAAGGTGCGACACGCCCAGAGGCTGTAGTAACGCGCCCTGTCCCCAATGGCATTTGGGAGGCAGTCCGCGCCGATGGGTTCACCATTGATGGCAACTTTGAGGAATGGCCGAATAAGTGGGTTCCCATCAACAACGTCGTCTTTGGCGCAGATCGTCACGAGGGGCCAGGTGATCTCTCTGGCAGTTTCCAAGTAGGCTGGACAGCCAACGGTCTTATGCTTGCCGTGCGCGTAAATGACGAACTCTACCGAGCTGGCCCCGTTGGCAGCGATATGTGGCAAGGCGATAGCATAGAAGTTCAATTTGATCGCCAACTCGCCGAAGACTTTCCATCAACCTTGGCAGACGATGATGACTACCAAGTCGGCATTGCCTTCAATGATAGACTGACCGCCGTCGTAGGCTATCTCTGGTTGCCCTTTGCAAATGAACAAGAACTGGCACTACCGGGGGCTGTGATTGCCGGTAGGCAAGGCTATCAACTCGAGGTGATGATTCCCTGGTATGTCTTCGAGTTGGACGGCAATATTTCCTCAAACCGCGCCTATGGCTTTAACATCAGTGTCAACGACAATGACAGTGACAACTTCGCACAAGAAACCGTAATTTCTGCTTCTCCAGCACGCATCACCCACGACAACCCCACCGAGTGGGGAACCTTGCGTATACTTCCGTAGTTCTGTCCTTTTCTGCCACACTAACCATTTAGGAGTCGTATCTCTATGGCATTTCCGCCACCCTTCTACCGCTGGCGTCCTCACCCCTGGCATGGTTTGGAAACGGGTCCTAACCCACCACAAACCGTCAATGCCTATATCGAGATTACTCCCTTTGATCTCATGAAATACGAGATTGACAAAACGACTGGCTATTTACGCGTAGATCGACCACAACGCAGCTCCTCACAGCCACCGACGCTCTATGGCTTCGTCCCACGTACCTACTGTGACAAGCGCGTGGCAAAACTTTCCAGCACCGCCGAAGCGGGTGATGGGGACCCGCTGGATATTTGCGTCTTCAGCGAACGCCCTATCAATCGCTCAGAAGTCATTCTCACAGCGCGCGTCATCGGTGGACTCGATTGCAACGATGGTGGGGAGGCAGATGATAAAATTGTTGCTGTTTTACAAAATGACAATGTCTGGGGTCAAGTTGAAGATATTTCAGAGCTACCAACGGTCTTGATCGAGCGCCTGAGTCACTACTTTAGCACCTACAAAATGGTCTCTGGCGGTCAAAACAAGCTTAAAGTAGAGCGTGTCTATGACAGAGAACATGCACTCAAGGTGGTCGAGGCAGCAATGGCTGATTACCTCGATGAATTTGGTGCGTAATGAAAATCCTTGCATGGCATCAAGAACAAGAGACATGCTAGTTTGATAAACGATCTCCTTACGGCAACAGCCGCCACTCGCCAGCGTTGGAACAAACGCTACCAGGAGGGTGTCACCCCTTGGGACACTGAGGTTACACCCCCAGAGGTGGTCGCCTTCTGGCAAAGCGAGCGTCTTGCGCGCCAGGGCGTGGCTTTGGATTTAGGTTGTGGCCCAGGCACAAATGTCCGCTATCTGGCCCGCAACGGACTGAAAGCAATTGGCGTCGAAATCGCAAGCGCGCCCCTCGTCACGGCACGCTTGCGTCTCGAACATGATCCGTCAGTGCCAAGGAGCCATGTATATTTTGTCGTTGCAGATGTCTGCCTGCTCCCCTTCCACAAGCTAGACGCAACCTACATTCTTGATGTTGGGTGCCTGCACAGCATTCCTTCTGCCCTACGTTCACATTACGTCGAAAGCGTCGTTGCCAATCTTGCCCCAGGTGGCTATTATCATCTCTATGCCTTCGACGCCGATCCGAACGATGTAGAGCCTACCAGCGGCCCAATCGGCATGCAAGTGAGTGAGGTACTTCAACGCTTCACGCCTGCCCTTACGCTGGTTGAAGAACTGATTGCCCAACCCGATCGACGTCCCTGTCGCTGGTACTTATTGCAACGCCCGCACTAGAAGCGATGCAACTTTTTCCCTCTTTGCACCGTTATCATCTTCAAAGGAAGCGATTTGCAGCGCCCATTCCCATCTGTTACTGGCGTCAGGCAATTTGGCCGCATTGAATTGCAGCCGTTTTGCGTCTAATAAGTAGGAGCCTTGCGCCTCTTCTGACCCACCGCGCATACCGAACGCTCCCATCGCGATGCTAACGGAGTATTACACTATGAAAAAAACTCGCAAGTCAACAGCTTTTATCAGCATAGCCTTTGCAGCGCTTGTTGTAGCTTGTTCACCCATCCAGCCGCAAACCAATCAAGCACCTGGCGCATCCACAGAAGATGCCACCAGTGAGCGCGGGCTGCCATCTCTTGCCACAGCCACCGATTATGTCAACCGTGCCCTCACCTCTGCCACAGAGGAAAAGTATGATCAGGCGATTGCCGACTATACCTCGGCGATCGAGCTAGATCCTGAACTTGCCACGGCCTATCTGAACCGTGGGCTGGCCTATGCCTCGCACCAACAATATGAAAAATCAATTGTAGACTTTGACCGCGCCATAGAGCTTGTCGAGGATATGCCACTTGCCTATAGTGCGCGGGCGCAGTCTAATCTTGCGCTAGGTGACGTCGAACTGGCGTTGGCAGACCTCAGTCGCGCCCTCTCTATCGACCCCGACAACGCCAATATCTATGTTGAACGTGGTCAAATTTTTGCCCAACTAGAGGAAAATGATCGCGCACTGGCGGAATATGCCACTGCCCTCGAACTGGAACCCGATAATGTCAATGCCTATTACAACCGCGCCCGTCTCCACGAGTCAACGGAGCAATTTGATCTAGCTTTAGCCGACTATACGCGCGTGCTAGAGATTGACCCCACCAATGCCAGCGCATTCAACAGCCGCGGCAATATCTATCAGCGTCAAGGTGAGTTGGAATTAGCCCGCGCCGATTTCTCGAAAGCCATTGAACTTGATCCCAACCTGAGCAGCGCCTACTCCAGTCGCGCCCGTCTAGAAGATGATGGGGCCTCACCAGAAGCCGCCATTGCCGACTATACGCAAGTCATTGAACTTGACCCTAAGAACGCTTCGGCCTATAACAGTCGAGCCAATGCCTATCGCGACCTCGGTCAAAGTGCCGACGCCATTGCGGATTACACCCAGGCTATTCAAATTGACCCGAAGCTCACCGGTGCCTATTTCAACCGCGCCCGTCTTCTCTCAGATCAAGGCGACTACGAAGCTGCCATTGCCGACTACACGATTGCCATTGAGCTAGACCCACAAAATGCCCCAGCCTTTGCCAACCGCGGCAATGCCTATCGTGCGCTCGAAGATCCCGACATGGCGTTGGCTGATTATTCTCAAGCCATCATCCTCGACCCAGCCTTTGCGACCGCCTACAGCAGTCGAGGTCGTCTCTATGAGAGCCAAAGCGATTTCACAAGTGCCATTGCCGATTACACCACTGCCATTGGCCTTCTCCCCGATGATGTAGAAAATTACATCAACCGAGGTAACGCCTACCTACAACTTCCCGACCCAGCCAAAGCCGTTGAAGACTTCACAGCCGCAATTGCTCGCATGCCCGACTCGGCAGCCGCCTACGCTGGACGTGGACGTGCCTATGAAGCGCAAGAGAAGATGCCAGCGGCTCTCACAGACTACACTCAGGCAATTGACCTGGCACCAGAAGAGCCGAATGTCTATGTCAACCGAGCCAATATCTACCGTCTGCAGGGAGATATTGAACTAGCACTGGCAGACTACACGCTTGCCATCGAACTAGCTCCCACCAACGTCAATGCGCTACTCAGCCGCGCGGCTCTCTACATAGAGCAAGGTGAGCTAGATTCAGCCATCGCCGATTTCACAGCAGTCTTGGATATTGATAGTCAACTGACCTCTGCACTCAGCAGCCGCGCCCGCCTCTATGAACAATCGGGCGAATATGCCGCAGCCATTGAGGACTATACAAAGCTCCTTGAACTCACAGCCGACAGCCCCGACCTCTATGCATCGCGCGGCGCAGTGTATGTAGCCTTGGGGCGCGCCAGCTTGGGCTTGGCAGATTTTGAGCGCGCGCTCACCATTGACCCTGCCCACGGCCCCAGCCATGCAGGACGTGCCCGCGTCTTTGAGCAGCAAGGCAATCTTGAAGAGGCATTGGTTGAATATACTGCTGCCCTCACTGCCATCCCAGAAGATGCCTCACTCTTAACCAGCCGCGCCAATGTCTACCAAGCACTAGGACAAGTAGATGCAGCCTTGGCAGATTATACCCAAGCTATCACTCTCAGCCCCAACCAAGCTGCTGCTTATTCTGGTCGCGGTCGCATCTATGAATCGCAAGGTATGCTAGCAGAAGCTCTCGCAGACTACAGCAAATCCATCGAGCTAGACCCGGAGAGTGCCACGCACTACAACGCCCGTGGCAATGCCTACTTGACCCAAGGCACACTAGATCTCGCCCTCGTTGATTTCAACAAGGCCATTGAGCTAAACCCAACCTTAGTTTCGGCGTTTATCAATCGGGGCCGCGCCTTTGTCGTACAGGGAGACCTAGCCACCGCGCTTGAGGACCTTACTGAAGCTGTAACCCTTGATCCCGAAAGTGCTTCGGCATATAACAGCCGCGCCAATGTCTACCGTGAGCTAGACAACAACGAAGCAGCGCTTGACGATTACACCAAAGCCATTGAACTAGATAACACCCTCATTGCCGCCTATAGCAGCCGCGCGCGCATCTATGAAGAAGAACAACAATTTGAGTTGGCAATTGCCGATCACACCCGCATCATCGAGCTAGACCCCAACAACGCCGCAGCCTATGATTCACGCGGCACAGTCTATCAAGCCTGGAACGACTACAAGAATGCGATTGCTGACTACACAAAAGCAATTGAGCTGAATGCCAACCTGACCACAGCCTACAGCAACCGTGGACGTGCCTACCAAGAACTTGGCGACTATGCTTTGGCCCTTGTTGACCTCGATAAGGCCATTGAGCTTGTGCCCGACAATGCCGCCACGCATGCAGCACGCGGCGATCTCTACCGCGCCCAAGGGGAGATGGAAGCTGCTGTTGCCGACTACTCCACGGCACTTACGCTAGACCCAGCCTCAGCCTCCACCTATAGCAGCCGCGGGCGCACCTATGAAGCCCTGCGCGATAATGCCTCTGCGCTTGCTGA
>JBBQIG010000304.1:0-6542 GCA_038324715.1 Anaerolineae bacterium
GACCCGCTAGCGGGCTGGTTGCGATTCGGGTTGATGCACGGGCCGAATCGCTTGATCCTCCAATACCGTACCAACCCAACCGAGGTCGGCAATGGCAGCGATGCCGTCGGCGGTTGTCTCGACAACAATAAAACCAAGTGCGTTACCACACTCGGTTAAACGTTGACCGCCGACGCATGCGAGTACTTTGTCAATTTCAGCAAAGGTTTCTTCGGTGCGGGTGCGTGCTTCGCGCAGGATAGCTTGTCTGTCTTCTCCGTGCACCCGTCTGCCATTGCTGCCATTGACCAGATAGGGCGCGGGCAAAACGACTGCGCGCACCTTGTGGTTTGATGGCAACAAGGCCAGCCGGTGGGCAAATTCATTGCTGATTTTAGTGGGGTGTTCTTTGGCACTTCCACCCTGCACACTACCACCCTGCACACTACCATTGTGACGGTTGTCTGTTTGCTCAATCATCGTTCGTCTCATTCACTCTTCGTCTATTCGCTTCACCTATTCATATAGATGGTTCACATAGATGGCAGCCCTACCCGCAAGACACTGTTATGATCCGAGTGCCTGCATTGCTTCTTCAAGACGCACAGCACCATAACCCCAGCGGTTGTCTGGGCGGCTTGCGCCTTTGGGATGCAAGGCAGTCTCTTTGATGACCTCCATAATGGCGGTTGCCGGTGTATTTGGGAAAGCAGACATTAACAGTGCTGCGACCCCTGCCACATGCGGCGTTGCCATTGAAGTGCCATCCATGTACGCATAGAAGTATGCGCCCCCTGCCCGTAGCACGGGCGGGATGGTCGAAAAGACCTGGACGCCAGGGGCAACCACATCCGGTTTGTTCACCAGCGCGTGCGGTTCCTGTCCGGGGAAGACCAGGCTTGCGCCGCTGCTGAAGAAGGCCACATCGGTACGGGTGCGCCCTACCTTCTCGATTGCGCCTACACCTAACGCATTGTAGGCGTTGCCGGGTGAACTGCTATTGCCTTGGGCTTCGTTGCCCACGGCGACGACTGGCAAGACCCCATATTGCTCCAGCAGCACATCAAAGACTTTGGCGAACATAGGCTCGTAATAGTTAAAGCCCAACGACATATTCACGATGTCTGCACCCTTTTCGATGGACCAGTCCAACCCTTCCAGCAATGTGTGAAGGGTGGCATCACCCACCAACACACCTGCCACCAAGAGTTTTGCTTCTGGCGCAACACCAATATGAATGCCTTCTGGGGTCTGCCCACCTGCAATTGTACCACAAACGTGCGTTCCATGAGAGCCGGCGTCAAACATCGGTTTGGCGCTGATGCGCCGCCCCAATGGATCCATGACAACGAAATCAGCAATGCGCCCGCTTAACGCTGGGTGATCGCCAAAGACGCCAGTGTCCAAGACTGCCACGTTTACCCCTGCACCGCGGCTTTTTTCCCAAACCTTGACAACACCCAATTGTTCCAATCCCCATGTATGACCATGGCTCATTTCATTGCGTGAAAGTTCATCGTATGAGACCGCGGATGGCTTGATGAGGTGAATCTTTTGGTTGGGCATGATGGCAATTACGTCGGGTTGTTTTGCCAACGCCGTCAGTGTGCGTTGGGTCACTTCCACGGTGATTGCTGGGAGCGCGCTGCTGCCGATGGGTGACATCATGAGCGACTCGTCGCCTTCGTCCATATAGCGAGAAAGAATGCGAGTCTCCACCTCTTTGTGGAGGACTGCTTGTTCTGCCGCATATTCGACGCGTGTTTCGGCAAGACGCAGCCCCTCCCGCCCGCGCTTGGGGCGACGGGCAGTTGGGGCTTGATAAATGACTACCGCTTCAAGTTTGTCGCGGCGTCTGCTGTCGGCGAGGTAGGGTTCAAAGGCAGGTGAAATTTTCTTGTCTGGGTGCAAAGGTTCTCCTTCCCCGGCACTCGCGTGCCGGACTTCTCTTAGACGAACTTAGGTAAAATCTTCGGTACGGCGAGGCCGACCAGATTGAAGCCACGCTGCCCGCTGTTCACGGGCGCGGAAGTAAGTGTATTCAGGTATTTGTGGGGGTGCTATATTGCCAGACGAAGGGTATTTGACAATGGCCCCTTCTACAATATCGATCCCCAAGCCGGGGGCAGTGGGAACTTGCATGTAGCCGTTGACGATGGTGGGCTGTGGTTCCATGACCTCATAACGCTGGGGCACGTCGTCTTCGAGATGCTCCAAAATGAGGAAATTGGGCAGGGTGCAACAAAGATGCACTGCCGCCATTTCAGCGACAGGGCCGAGTGAGCCATCGTGGGGGGCAAAGGTGATATAGTGAGCTTCGGCGAGTGCTGCAATCTTTTTCATCTGCAACAAGCCCCCTGCGCGACCAGTATCGGGCTGCACCACGTCAATAACCTCGCGCTCAATCAACTCGCGCACGCCCCAGATGTGCGCGTGCCGTTCACCGGCGGCAATCGGCAAATTGACCGCCGCAGAGACACGCGCAATCGCTTCAACGTTCTCTGGTGCCACAGGATCCTCATAGAAGAGCAAGTCATATTCCTCTAATGCTTGACCCATCTGAATTGCGTCCTTGGTTGTGAGCCAGGGCGGGCCATGAATATCTACCATAATATCGACATTTGGCCCGACTTCGCGACGAAGTGCTTCGACCTTTGCCAATGGGTCGGTGACACCGCCTGTCTTGAGTGCGCCAAAGCCACGATCCACAAGCTTGCGCGCCACCTCTGGCGAATGAGCGTGGGCATAGAGCCGGACTGAATCGCGCATTTTGCCACCTAATAATTCATAGACGGGTACACCCAACGCTTTGCCTTTGATGTCTAGTAAAGCCATTTCGATGGCTGCCAATGCGCCACCGCCCACAACGCCCGTCATGCCATGACCCATCATGGCGATAAAGAGTTTTTGCCAGAGCGCCTCCACGTTGAATGGATCTTCGCCGATCAAAATGGGGGTTAGGTCGTGTATGGCGGTTTCTACCACGCGCGGCCATCCGCTGCCTTCACCTACACCGTAAATTCCTTCATCGGTGTGAATCTTGATAAAGAGCCAGTTCCGAGAACGCCAACCACTTGAGTTGGGCATTCCTGCGTGCATTAGGAAGGTTTGAATGTCAGTGATCTTCATGCGTTGGCCTCCTAGCCATGTCGTCACAATTGATTGTGCAATTGGAGGCGACGGATAATGGTTGAACCGCTATGATTGTTGACGTTGAAAGGTGAAAATGGTGACGAATGTGCAGTGGTTTATGTAGATAAATCAACAAAGAAAAGCTACGCAAATAGGCAACAGACTAAAGATAGGGAGCTTTAGCCAAAAACAAAACGCGGAGCCATGCCCACGCATGGCTCCGCGTTCAGAACACATAGATAGATTCTTAGACGCTTTGTTTGTTTAAGATTGCCAGCAGGCGATCCAGAACAATCTGGTCCTCGCCATCGGCGAGCGTCATTGGATTCAAATAGATTGTATCTGTGCCGCTGCCAGCGACTTCAATGCTCGGTGTGCCATTGCGTAAAGCCGCAACGACCTCATCGCGGCTCATGCCTGCCTTGGCTGGATCAATCACCACTTTGGCGCGGGGCAAGGGTTGTCCTGCTTCATTGGGGAAGGATCGTTCGGCTTGTACACCTTCAATTGCACTGAGTTCGCCCACCCAACCCGATACCACTTCTTCATCTTGGGAAGCTCGTCCTTCATGGTCGCGCTTGATGTAGAGTTCTACGGCTGTGAGCAAGCCGACCATCTCCTCTTTGCCTACCTTCATGGGGCGACCAATCGAGTGGTTGGGGCTGCCATTGATACGCATTGAGTCGATAAGATCTTTGCGCCCAACGACCAAGCCTGATGCTTGTGGGCCATGCAGATCTTTGCCGCCAGAGAAGATGGCAAGGGCTGCACCCATCTGTGTAAATTTCCAGAGGTTTTCCACAGGGGGAACTTGAGCCGCCGCATCCACAATCACGGGCACGTTGTGACGATTGGCAATCTCAATCACTTTTTCCAGCGGAAGATCGCCATGACCTGTCATGCCGCCTTGGAACCAGAAGATGCCAGCAGTTTGCTCGTTGATGGCACTCTCTAGATCTTCAGGCTTTGTTTCGGTCTCAGTGCCGATTTCCACAATCTTAACGCCCACCTGGCGCACGGCATGGTCATAGCCATTGCGGTGGGATTTGTGGATGATAACTTCGTTTTTTAATCCGGTACAGTCGGGCAACTGCTGAATTGCCTGTGGCTCTGTGCCAGCGACGCAAGCGGCAGTCGCCAAGACTAAGCCCGCGGCTGCGCCTGTGGAGACATAGGCAGATTCGTTGTGAGTTAGTTCCGCTAGTTTGTTGCCGACGGCGCGTTGCAGGTCATCGAGGTTGACGAAATGCCTAGAGGCTTCTGTCATTGCCTGCAAAACTTCCGGCTGCATAACCGAACCACCCAGACGGGTGAGGGTGGCGCTGGCGTTGATAAGTGGGCGGACGCCCAGTTCATCGTAAATGCTCATGCTATCCTTCTTTGTTTGGTTTTGTTTACTTTTTTAGGTGCTTATTTCACGTTGGGGCATGCTGCCCATAGTCCAAAAGCGAGGAAGGGGAGGGGCGCTCGTTAGACGCCCCAACATACTCTGTCTCTATTATCGCTCGCGGATGCCGGATGGCGAAAAAAAAGCAGGGGTACGCGGGGAATCGGACACATTTGTCATGCCGTATTGCACCTGTATCATCATTCTACAGTAGCTGATTGCATACGCTGTTTGTTGAGGATTGTCAGCAGGCGATCCAGGACAATCTGTTCTTCGCCATCTGCCAAGGTCATTGGATTGACGTAAATTGTGTCTGTGTCGCGTGCCAGAACTTCAATGCTCGGCGTGCCGTTGCGGAGTTCGAGGACTAGCTCATCGCGGCTGATGCCTGCTTTGGCGGGGTCGATGACGACTTTGGCACGCGGTAAGGGTAGACCCGCTTGGTTGGGGAAGGAGCGTTCTGCTTGGACACCGGGAATACGGTTGAGTTCGCTGCACCAGCCAGCCACGACTTCTTCGTCTTGCGAGGCGCGCGCTTCGTGATCACGTTTAAGGTAGAGTTGCACTGCGGTCAAGAGGCCAACCATCTCTTCTTTGCCTACCTTCATGGGGCGACCAATGGATGCGTTGGGATTGCCATTGACCCTCATGGAATCGATAAGATCCTTGCGCCCTACGACTAAGCCCGAGGCTTGTGGGCCATGCAGGTCTTTGCCGCCAGAGAAGATGGCAAGGGCTGCACCCATCTGCGTAAATTTCCAGAGGTTTTCCACAGAGGGAACTTGGGCCGCGCCGTCAACGATCACAGGGACATTGGCACAATTGGCGATCTCGATCACCTTTTCCAGGGGGAGGTCACCGTGCCCTGTCATTTCCCCTTGAAACCAGAAGATCGCCGCTGTTTTGTCGTTGATGGCGTTTTCAAGATCCTCCGGATCGGTATCGGTCTCTGTTCCGATCTCGACAACCTTGACACCCACTTGGCGCACGGCGTGATCATAGCCGTTGCGGTGGGATTTGTGGATGATGACTTCGTTTTTTAGTCCGGTACAGTCGGGTAATTGCTGAATTGCCTTGGGATCTGATCCCGCGACAACCGCCGCCGTCGCCAAGACTAAGCCCGCGGCTGCGCCTGTGGAGACATAGGCCGCTTCGTTGTGTGTGAGCTCTGCCAGTTTGTTACCCACCGCGTGCTGTAGCTCCTCTAGATTAACAAAGTGCTTTGACGCTTCCGCCATCGCCTCGACAACTTCTGGGGGCATGATTGAGCCACCTAGACGGGTGAGGTTGGCGCTGGCGTTGATAAGAGTGCGCACGCCCAGGTCATCATAAATGCTCATGCATGTTCTTCTTTCTTTGAGATTCTTTACCAGGTGCTTGTTTCATTTTTAGGCATGATGCTCACTGTTCGAAAGTGGGCGGAGTGTGGGGATGGTTTAGGAAAACAAGAGCCGCCCAATTCGAGCGACTCTTGAGACTTGCTAAAAAGGAATCAGCGCTTATTCAGGGCGAGGCAAACTCAAGATTTGGTTCACCTTTTCGACGATGACCGGAGCTTGCTCGGCATAGCTCTTCTGTCCTTCCCAAATAAGGTTAATTTCGTTTATGAAGGTATTATTGGCTTCGGTGTAACGGGTGTTATTTGGCATGGGGAAGGGTTCAATGCCAGCATCTAATAACGTCGCTGCGACGCCCAACATATGGTTAACAGCGACCACATCTGGGTCAGTCCATGCCGACTTGTGTCCGTTCGGCTGGAGGTGACCTTCTAGCACCATGAGAACACCCGCTTCACCAGAGCCATAGAGCTTGAGTAGTTCCCAGGCTTCTTCGGGATGCGCAGTATTGGAATTGATCATGTGCTGGTTGCCTTCATAGCCAGTCCCTTGGCGACCTTCGGACCCAACAGGCAGCAGGACAGCACCTATCTCAAAGGCGTCTCCGATTTGGAGTGGGAAGGCGACTGTATTGTGAAGGACGCTAGCATGAGTGGCATTTAGCCCAGCGACAAAGACACTTTCGGCGCTGTTTTGAATGTAGTCCG
>JBBQIG010000305.1:0-6527 GCA_038324715.1 Anaerolineae bacterium
GGATCTGTTTCGCAGGTTGACGGTCTTCAGCGGCAGTTTTCGACGTGAGGCAGCGGTGGCAGTGGCGGACACACCATTGATAATGTTGCTGGCACTGATTGACAAGTCGTTTTTGCGACGAGCCGATGATGATCGGTTCGATATCCATGAGTTGGTCAAGCAATATGGCAGTGAAAAGTTACGGGCTGACCCTGATACGTGGACAGCGACGCGATCGCGCCACTGTCGCTATCATGCCGCTTTTCTAGTTGAGCGGATGCGCGCGCCGGACGCCATGCCCCATCTGGATGAGGTTGAGGGCGTATTCGATGACCTTCAACTGGCATGGCGCTATGCGGTGGAGAACCAGCAATTAGCTGAGATTCAGCAGTTGGCGGCAGGTTTCCTGGTCTACTACCACCTGCATAGCTGGTATCGAGCAGGGTCAGGTGCGCTGGTCGTCTATCAGCAGGCGCTGGCATGCTTTGACCCGGACACACAGAATCCCGATCACCGCGTGACCCTTGCCTGTTTATACGAATCTTTGGGTGATTTGCAGGCGTTAACCACTGCCCATGAAGATGCACTGGCTGTTTTTGAGAAGGCACTGGAAACTACTGCGGATAATGACTATATCCGGCGTGGCAGGCTCTATGGCAAGATCGCCGATGTCTGGGTGGTCATGAACGAACATGATTCAGGACAAGAGTATTACACAAGGGCCGAGTCGGTTCTTGCCCAAGCGCCCCAACGGATTACAGCCTGGTGGGCCGAATGGCTTCGAATTGAGACGCAGCGAATGGAATTGTATTACTGGCAAAACCGCCCGGATGCCATGGCCACGCTTGCGCGCCAGATACACCCTTTGATCGAGCAGTATGGATCTGTGACGCAACTTGTGCGTTATCTATACTTGATGGGTATGATGGCGCTGCGGCGTGATCGCTATTTCTATTCCAGTGATGCCATCACCTATTCAGGCGAGGCTCTGGCACTCAGCTTGGAGACTGGCAACCTGGGCGAAATCGCCTACAGACACTTTTCCCATGGATTTAGCCACCTGTGGAGCGATCATCTCGACGAAGCTGAAACACATCTCCAGATCACACGCGAGATGACGGAACAAAACGGTGATCTTACGCTGTTGGCACGCGCTTTGACTTATCTGGCGTTTGTCTATCGCAAGCGGGGCGATATCGAGCGCGTTCGCAAATATGCCGCCTATGGTTTCACAATTGCCAGACAAGCGAAATTGCCACAGTACACGGGTATGGCTCGCGCGCAACAGGCCTGGCTTGCCTGGCGCACAGGCGATCTGGCAGAGACTAAGCGGCATGCGGAGGCGGCTGTCGAAGATTGGGGAGGCCTGGGCACATCGCAAATGATTGTTCCATTTCGATGGCTTGCGCTGTTTCCACTGATGGGCGTGGCATTACAGGAAAAGAAGATTGAACAGGCTGTCCAGTGGGCGCAGCACCTAGTTGTGCCACCCCAGCTGCGCCTGCCTGACGAGCTGACAACTTCACTCGAGCGGGCCATCGCTGCTGGAGAGAACGGCCCGGAGGACGCAGCCAGCAATTTGCTGCGTCAAGCCTTCCAACTCGCTCGAGAGTTTAACTACATCTGACTGCGTTCCCGTACAAAAAAGGCGCACCGGCCTAGAGACTGAAATTGAGAGTTTGTTTTAGTTGTGAGATAACCGATCCCGCCTGTCGAAAAAGACCTTCCGTAAACCGCAATCAAATAGGAATTCATGCGGTGCCAGAATCCCTATAGAAGCCAGGATCACGCCACCACAGTGCCTCTGGTATTTGCTAACCGTTGCCCAATTGCCGTGCATTCCTGGCGGTCGTCGCCGTAGTAGCCATAAGGGCAGGGATATTCTTAAACTGTCATTTGTGCTATCTGGGACACTCGCCCAAAATGCGGGCATTGCCGTCAAAATCGACCTACTGCCAGGTGTTTAGGCATATGCTCGTCATTTCTGGGTGGAATGTGAAAGGATAGCGGGTGCGGTTCGTCTACTGTGTCCGCACTATTGAGCAAGGGTGTAACAGGTAACAACAGCACGGGTGGCGCGACCTACAAGCAATCCGGGAGGTCACAGCCCATCAGTCCAGCCCGCATCAGCAAGCTGCCCAGCCACACACCTACAATCTAGGCAAGTGCAAGCACCGACAGAGTCATAAAAGGTTTGCGTGTTTCTTCTACGTTGAGGTGGACAGAGTGACTGTGTTTGTAACCTGGGTTGGGACCAGGAGGGTTGCAAATGCCTCGTCGAGCGAGAGTTGCTGCCCCACGGCGAATGCCTCATCAAAGACCTCAGCAGCCAGCGCCTCGTGCACCGTCGCTAGCGCGGCGTCGACCTGAGCACGCACTGGCCCAGCATAGACATAATGAATGTGGCTGTGCGCCTGTTCAGCCAGCCCAAAGAGCGTAGCGGCACGGCGGTGCTGCTGTTGCGCAGTGGCGAGGCGAGCGGCGACAAGGAGGCGTCCTACTTCGTAAATGGTGATCGCACCCGCATTGGCGTGATAGGCCAAGCTTTGCGCCAGCCAATGTGCCGCTTGGTCAAGCTCCCCTTCCCAAAGGGCCGTCTCCGCCAAATAGGTACAGTTTCGCGCCAAGAGTTTCTTGTTTTTCAGCTCGAGACAGAGACGCAGACTCTCGTTCAGCAGCCGGCGCGCCTCTGGCGTATTGCCGCCATACAGTGTAACGATCCCGAGCAGTGGTTGCCAGTTGCCCAACATCTCGTAGATATTGAAGGCGGTCGCCAGGGTCACCGCTTCGTGGAAGAGACTCTGTGCCTGGGCTAGATCACCCTGAAGCAGCGCCAGGAGTCCCAAAGTGCCAAGGCCATTCGCCACCTCATAACGATTTCCGCGCGCCTGGAAGAGCTTGAGACTCTCTGCTGCGATCGGCGCCGCCCGAGCAATCTCCCCTCGAGTGATCAGAAACTCCGCATATCCCCACAGCCCACTGACAAGTATGAAGTCGCGGTCAGTGAATAGGCAGAACCCAGCGCCAAGTCCTGGCGCTTCATGCGCCGTGCGTGCCAACACAATTGACCGTTCATAGGCCGCCGCTGCCTGGGAAAAATCACGCGCATAGACTGAGATAAAATGCCAGCCAGCCGAACACAGGAGCTTGTCCTGGCACACCTCCAGTAACTGTATAAGCTCATCCCAATAGAGTTCAACCAGATGGAACTCTTCCAACGCGCGCGCAACCGCGTAAAAGCTGACCAATGTCGCCAGGCGCAGGTCAATGGCGAGCGCCTGGCGGTGGGGCAGTAGTTGCGTTAGCCAACGGATCCCCTCATATGAATAGCCGATGTAGCTCCAGAACCAATGCAGGGCAACCACCAGCCACGCCGCTTGCTCGGCCCCTATGGCCGACGCAGCGTCCTCATAACGCGCTTCATCAAGTGTCCAACGCAAGGCAGCACGGACATTGTCGAGATCGGCTTCCAAGCGCGCAAACCAGATTGTAGCGTCTGACCCACGCAAGTGGCTATCTGCTGTGCGGACGAAGTGCAGGTAGGTGGCATAGTGACGCTGGCGCATGATTTCCTCCTCGCCATGCGCCCGCAATTGCTCCACGGCAAATTCACGGATCATCTCCAGCAGCAAAAACCGCTGTTCACCTGACGGCAGCGTCTCCGCACGCAAGAGGCTTTTGCCGATGAGGGCATGCAACGTGGACAGCGACTCAGAGGCGTCATGTAAGTCCCCGCCTCCACTTGCTTGATTCCATCTGCTCAATGCCAGAAACTCTTGCAGAGCAAACCCGCTGGCGAAGACGCCCAAAGTGCGAAACAGCGTGCGCTCTTGTTCAGACAGTAAGCTGTAACTGCTCTGGATGGCGCCGCGCAATGTGCGCTGCCGCGCCGGCAGATCATGGGCACCATCCACCAGCAGATCCAGGCGGCGGTCATGCAGGTGGGCCAGAATTTGAGGAAGCGAGAGGAGGTCCGTCTGCGCCGCACACAGCTCAAGCGCTAAGGGCAGGCGATCCAAGCGTTCACAGATTGCTTCAACCGTGGGCCGATTGCTGTCAATGAGCTTAAATCTGGCATCGACCGCTGCGGCTCGTTGGGTGAAGAGCTCGACCGCGGCTCCTATTTCGAGCGGGGGTACGTGATGACGTTGTTCAGCACGCAGATGCAGGCGTTCGCGGCTGGTTGCGAGTACGACCAGACGGGGACAGGATGACAAAAGTTCAGACACAAAGGGCGCTGCCTCGCGAATTTGCTCACAATTATCCATCACCAACAGCATCGACTTGCGGCGCAAGCTCTCGACCAGCTTGACTGGGGGCGGCTTGGAAGTGCTGTCGTTGATGCCCACTGCGGCAATGATGGCGGATGCCACCAACACAATGTCGGTGCTCTCTGCTAACGGAACAAAGACTGCCCCATCGCTAAAGTGGTGCTGCAAGCCTTCAGCGACGGCAAGCGCCAGCCGTGTCTTACCGATACCGGGAGGCCCTACCAACGTCAAAAGTCGCCCACTGTGACCAAGCAGGCGATTGCACAACAAGTTAACTTCCTCACGACGACCAATCAATTCAGTCAGCGATAAAGGCAGCCGGTCGGAGTGCCCATCGACCTCCTCGTCGCTCGTCACACGTCTGGCGCGCACAAGGGTAACGGACGCCGGGAGACGCTCGCCGCGGGCGGCAGCGGCCCGCTCAATCAAAAGGGCGGCCATGGCGGGATCATCCTGTAGCCCAAGTGCGGGGACAAAGCCGGTGATCACGACCTCAAGATCAGGCAGAGCCTGTGAATTTTCCAGGCTTGAGATCAACGAATCACTATAGTTGAGCACGGCAGCCAGATCGCGCTGCGTCATGCCAGCGCGCTTGCGCAGTTGTTTGAGCAGGCTACCAAAGGCAATCTCTTCATTCAAGGGCATGGCAGGGTGAATCGTACTCCTTTCCTAATTTCCACGCGCAACATTTTATCCTGTATGAACGAAAAGGACGAGGTGCAGGATTTTCTGGAATTTTCTTGGAATTTGACTGGAATTTTCAGCGGCATTTCTACTCGCCTTTTGTTATCTTGGAACCATGCGCAGAATCATCCGGCGAACCATCACAATCACGATAAGCGAATGTTGGACCATCGTGTGGAGTGATGATACGCCCTCAGTTCGGTCAGCTGATCCGGCAGAAGCTCTGCCAATAACATCCAGCGAGTCAAATCCCCTTATCCTACCACAGAAGGAGCAAACGTATGTATCCCAAAACAGTGAAGTTCACGAAGAAAGTGCTGCCACACAATCTGATGCACCTGCCAAAGCTGGTGCTACTGATGATGGTAATCCTAAGCCTGGTAGCCTGCCAGCCGATCCGTGCGGAACCAGCAACGCAAATCCAAGCAACAACTAACGGAAATACCCCAGATGAAGAGGCCAACCAGGCTCTAATCCAACGCTTTTATGACGAGGCGGTCAATCAAAAGAATCCGGCTGTTATTGGCGAGCTTTTTGACCCCAACATTGTCTTTCATGACCTAGATTTTGGGGCCGATGGTGGCAACATAGAGGAGGTCATGACTTCTATGCCAGATGTGGAAACGACAATCAGTTTGTGGGTGGTCAGGGATGACCTAGTCACCGCCGTCGTAACGTTCAACGGGACTCATACCGGGGGGGAGTTGTTGGGCGTTCCGGCTACAGACAAACCAGTGACCTTTACCATTATTGACATTTGGCGTGTCAAGGATGGCAAAATCACTGAACTCTGGCATAATGTCCCCAATAGCGACATTCTAGAGCAGGTCCAACCGGAAAGTGCCGTGAAGGCAGTGCAGTAAACAGAATGGACTGGCGGCACCTATTTTTCATTCTTGCTAGCGATAGCTGTATGAGCATTGAAAGGGCTGGGGCTAACGCCCTGGCCCTTTTTCATGTAGGAGGGGCTGAGTGGATCGAGTTCTACAACGGCAGCACAAAGGCCGATAATCTACCTGATCAATATGCCTATACATTGTGTCACCTGCAGCGCTCCTGTCCGCAGCTGAATCCCTACCCATCGCTAAATTTCATCTCTGACAACTTCATCGAATGGTTCTGCAACTGGAGATAGCGCAAGAAACGCTTCAGTCTCGTTTTCGAATCTCTACCGTCATGGCATTAAACTGCTTTTCGTATACGTTCATATTGACTGCTATCCCCTCATCTATCATCTGGACCTCCAGTTGCTCAACCTCATCTCGTCGAAGCGTAGTTACCTTTGTGAGTGGCGGTACTCCATCTAAAGGAGGATGCACATACGTAAAGGTCATGCTGTAGGGAATTTTGTGCTGGTTTTCACCCTTTTTGTTATACGTTACGCGGCAGCAATGTGGCTCTCACATCATGTTCTTTCCTCCACTACTCGCTGAGCCATACGATTGGTACTCATAGTGACCGCAAGGGCAGGGGTTCACTGCCGCGACATACTTCTATTCTGTTCCTAATGAGTCAAACTCTCCCCTTGAATCTAGGGTTGAATCGAAGGTTCAGTCTATGAATCGGTTGCTTTTGATGAGTCTTGTGTCTAAG
>JBBQIG010000306.1:0-6521 GCA_038324715.1 Anaerolineae bacterium
TAAAGCCACCCCACATGCTTAAGCTTGCATCTTGATTGTCGAGTTCCGCCAGTTTTACCCATTTTCAACCATGATCGGAATCGGTTCACCCTGCGTACCTTATGGCTTTGGCTCGTGCCCTATGGCATTTTTTTGCGGCTCTGTCTAAGCAGTATTGCCCCAAATGACTTCTGGTGGCATGTTCGTACAGGCCAACTCATCTTACAAGAGCGCGCAATTCCCACGATTGACCTCTTTAGCTATACGCAAGCAGGAATGCCCTGGGTCAACCAGGCGTGGCTGATGCAAGTGGTGTTGGCGTTGCTGATGAGTTGGGGCGATGTGCCGCTGGTGATCTTTGTCCATGCTCTCACGATTACAACTGGCTACGTGCTCATCTTACGAACATGCGCACCTCATTATGGTGTGCGCATTAGTGTATGGGCTACCCTGGTTGGTGCCCTGGTTGGCATCCAAAGCTGGGAAGTGCGTCCCCAATCCATCTCATTTTTGGCCTTTGGCCTTTTGCTGCTGCTCATAGAAAGGCATCGCCAGGGCCAACGCCGCGCGCTGTGGTGGGCAGTTCCACTCTTTGCCTTGTGGGTAAATGCTCATGGCGTCTTTGTCTTTGGTTTGGCTGCATTGGGCTTGTATGTGGTGGGGACGCTGTGGGATGCGCTGTGGGCACAGGAGTGGCGCACGCGTCGAACGGAATACCTCGAACTTTGTGCGCAAGGGCTGTTCGCAGTGGCGGCACTGGCTGTTAACCCACAAGGCCCAGTGGGTCTTGTGACCTACATTTTAGGCTTCTTTCAAAGTCAGACGACGCTGCAATACAACCTAGAGTTTGCGCCGATTACCATTCGTTCCGCAGACGGCATTGCCTTTGCACTGGCAATCCTCCTTCTCGTCGTTGCGCGGCTCAATTCCACCACGCGCCTTACCAGCGTCCAGACATTGATGCTGCTAGCTTTTGTGGCGATGACGCTCTTTAGCCGGCGCAGTGCTGCCTGGTTTGGCATGATTCAAATCCCCATCCTCGCGGGGTTGCTGCAAGGATGGTGGCGCGTGCCGTCGGCTCTGCTACCTGGCAAACCTATTCTAATGGCATCGATCTTTGGGCTGTTGCTGCTTTTTAGCCTACTCCTGCTCCCTTGGTGGCGAACCTCTATTCCCCAATATGCAAAAGAGCGACCGTTGCTTGCTGCAACGACGCCGGTAGAAGCAGCAAGCTATTTGTGTGCAAAGTTTGCCCCTGGCACACAGGGCTATCAGGAGATTGGCTTTGCCAGCTACCTAGAAGCAGTTTGCCCCACACTGCCCGTCTTTATGGACACCCGTTTTGAGCTTTACCCCACAACGCAGTGGAATGACTATATTGATATGCAAAATGGTCGCTATAACTGGGCGAGCATAGCAGAACAATATGATATGGAGTATCTCTTGGTTGCGCTAGAAGAACAGCCCCATTTGGTAGCAGCAGCGCAAGCCAATCTTGTCTGGCAAGAAATTTATCGAGACGACCGTGCCGTGATCTTTGAGCGACAAAGACCCTAGTGGCGTGTTTAACTTGGAGTAGCAACAAGACTAGTGGGCATTGTCATACCAATTGTCCGCATCCTTGAGGCCAAAGACACTTGGCGGCAGATGAATACCCGCCTCTTCAATGCGATCATTGATGCGCGGGCGCAGACCGGTGGGACGTAATTCGCCGATAATCTTGCCATTGTCGTCAATGCCAGTCTGTTCAAAGCGAAAGATATCCTGCATGACAATGGTTTCGCCTTCCATCCCCAACACCTCGGAACATTGCGTGACTTTACGGGTTCCATCACGCAGGCGATCTTGATGGACAATCATATCAATTGCCGAAGAAATTTGTTGGCGAATGGCGCGCAGGGGCAACTCCATGCCTGCCATCAAGACCAGCGTTTCCAGACGACTTACCGTATCACGTGCACCGTTGGAGTGGACGGTGGTCAATGAACCATCATGCCCTGTGTTCATGGCTTGCAGCATATCCAACGCCTCGCCACCACGACACTCACCGATGACAATGCGGTCAGGGCGCATACGCAAGCTGTTCACCACTAAATCGCGAATGCCAATGCGCCCTTTGCCTTCAATATTAGCGGGGCGTGATTCCAAGCGAACCACATGCGGCTGTTGCAATTGAAGTTCGGCGGCATCTTCAATGGTCAGGATGCGCTCATTTTCGGGGATGAAACTCGAAAGCACATTAAGCAATGTTGTTTTACCCGAACCAGTCCCACCGCTGATGATGATATTAAGCCCGGCGTGCACCGCCGCTTTCAAGAATTGAGCGAATTCTGGCGTCATCGAACCAAAACGGATGAGGTCGTCTACCTTGAGCGAATCCTTTTTGAACTTACGAATGGTAATGGTCGGTCCACCCAGCGCAAGTGGCGGAATGATGGCGTTGACACGCGAACCGTCAGGCAAACGGGCATCGACCATTGGCGACGATTCGTCAATACGCCGTCCCAGCGGGGCAACAATGCGCTCAATGATCCGCAAGACATGGTCGTTGTCGATGAATTTTACATCGCTCAAGACCAACTGACCCTTATTTTCAATGTAGACCTGGCTGGGACCATTGACCATGACTTCGCTGATGTCATCCTGATCCAGTAGAACTTGGATAGGCCCATAGCCGAGAATATCAGCCATGATCAGCCCCATCATCTGGTCACGCTCCACGCGGCTCACGACCAAATTCGCATCCATCAACGCCTTGGTGAAGATTGGCTCAATCAGCCGCTTGACCTCATCTGGATCATTGATGTCACTGGCAGCCTTAAGATCCCTGACCAGAAACTGCTGCACCTGCTCGCGTACGCCCTTGAACGCTGGCGGCGGGGTGTAACCAACCCCGGCATGGGGAACATGCGCCGGGGGCGCTTTTGGCATGGGCGGTGGCGCGGCTACCGGAGCCCCATTGGGTACCGGCACTGTGCGCGGTGCTTGTCCATTTTGCTTGGGGGGTGCGGGCGGTGGTGTAGGTGGACTTTTACGAAAGAGACCCATAATTCTACCAATCCTTAACCAAAATCTATCAGGCTTACCAAATGTGCTTCTTTAAGAATCTTGTTCTGCAACAGTGCGTCAGCAGGCTACTTCATCCACACAGGATCCCAGTCGTCATAGGTGTTGTTGCTCAGATTGCGCTGATTACTGCCATCGCTGGACATTGCCCACACCTGGCGCTGACCGCTGCGGTTGCTGAAAAATGCGATCTGGCTGCCATCCGATGACCAAGTGGGATGCTTGTCCCACTCCCAATTATTGAAGGTTAACTGGCGCTGTTCACCGCCTTCGGCACGCATGATCCAGATTTCATCGTTGCCTGTATGGTTGGCAACAAAGGCAATCCACTCGCCAGTCGTTGACCACACCGGATCATACTCATCACCCTTATAATCGGTGAGCATTGCTGAATTTACGCCATCGCTACTGGTAACAAATACGTTGGCATCGCTGCGTCCTGTGACACTTTGCACATAGACCAATCGGCCATCTGGGGCGCGGCGTTCTTCCTGGTAGAGCGCATCGAAGCGAGCACGAATCTCTTCTGGTGCAAGCTGTTGCTCAGTGCCATCCGCACGCATCACGTAAATCTGCTCGTTGCCTGTGCGGGTGCTACGAAAAGCGATCCACCCTTGGAAGCTAACAGAAGGAGTGGGGGTTGGCTCGGGGGTAGCCACGACAGGCGCTTCCACAACCGGAGCCGCAACCACAGCAGCAACATAGGCGACTGTGGGCTGTGGTGTAGCCGTAGGCTGGGGGGTAGGAACTGTCGCACCCAAACTGCCCAACTGCGAACGCGCTTCACTACTATCCGCCACGGGCATGGCTGCCGCTAGCTCATAAAGTTCGCGGGCATACTCAAGATCACTGCCCCGCACCTCTGAAGCCAACGTTAAATAAGCTCGGTAGAGTTGTTCGGCTAAGTAGCCGCCCAAAAATGCAGGTTGATCGACATAGAGACCGCGCCAAATGTTGATGGCTTGACCCAGGTTATTGCTACTGACCGCACGCTCACCTTTGAGATAATCATCCAGTTGCGTCAAGAGTGTGCTGATCATCTCAGTCTGCCCGTTGAGAGACTGGGCCTTGCGTAAAAAGGTTCGCGTCTGCTCTGGCGCAGTACCTTCGCTAGGCCATTGGGCGATGAGTCTTTGGGCACCGTGGAAGTAAGCTGTACGCAGTTGTGTTTTGACCAGTTCGGATTGATAGTCGGAAGAGATCAACTGTGTCTGCTCATAGCCGGCAATTGCTTCAAGCCAACGGTGTTGGGCAAAAGATTTTTCAGCTAAGCTATAAGCACGCTCGGCTTCTAGCAACGTGTTTACGCGACTTAGCTGCACATCCACATCACGGAAGGCAGCCGATTGGCCCTGGAGTGACTGTAGCAGGAGCATGGCGCGGGTCAGGTTCCCCGCCTCAGCCACCTGCATGGCTACGTCATAGGTGGTCACCAACCCTGCCTGCTGATTAGCCACAGCCAATCCTTGAAGTGCAGCGCTGTTATTGGGATCGAGTGCCAAGACTTTGTTATAGAGCGCAATGCCCTCATACACCTTGCCGATTTGAACAAGTTGCGTAGCCTCATCAATTGAGGCGAGATTTTCCCGCTCCATTGCCACCACATAGCGAGACGGAGCTATGTAATTTTGATAAAACAGGGTTCCACTTACAAAGAGCGCCAGCAATACGAAGAATGGTAGTGAGCGCCAGATCAGCCACTCTTGGCCTATCGTGAGGCGACGCCCCTTGATCTTGTGCGTCCACTCCGCCATCAGCTCGGCTTTGAGCATCGCTTCATCAATTAAACTCTCAAGCGTATCGACAGCAGGATATTCGATGTGCAGGGCTTGCAGCTTTTCGAGTGCCTGAGGCCATGCGCCGTGCTGCATCATGTTCGTGATGACGGCAAAATTGCGGTCGAAGTTCAAGTCACGTTCATTCACCGCGTGCCGGTGATTGACTGGAGCCATTGCAGGCTTGGGCAAAGGCGTCACGGGTGCGCTAGGCGCAGAAAAAGCAGCTTGGGCCATAGCCGCATAATCAAAGTCAGACGACGGATATAGGCTGGACTCTTGTGCAACTTGCGGCTGCTCAGTCTCATAAAGTGAGCCATGAGATGCAGAAGAATGATCTGTATGGTCATAGGCTACACTGGCGGGCGTACTATCCATCCATGAACCAGCAGCGTGATCGGGCGCAGACGGAAAGAGTGGCTCACTCGCTGCCCCATTGCCTGACTGGCGGGTATATTCTTCGTCGTTCCCAAAGAGACCTGAGTCTTTTGAATCTGTCATCGCTCGCCTTCACAATCGTCCGACTTGATAACTCATACCCATAAACCGCATACATGAGATTCTGGCACTGACTTCTCTGTCTTACTATGAGAAAGCTGCCATTATTTTTGGAATCGCTGGGCCAAGAATTACAGCAAACATAGCTGGAAAGATAAAGAGCACCAACGGGATCAACATTTTGATGCCAGCCTGGCCTGCTGATTCTTCAGCGCGTTGGCGGCGCTTGATACGCATCTGCACCGATTGCGTGTTCAAGACATTGCGAATGGCAATCCCCAGCCGGTCCGCCTGCACCAACACCGCGACAAAGCTGGCGATCTGGGGGACTTGGGTGCGCTCGACCAAGTGGCGCAGCGCATCGGCGCGTGAGACCCCAACGCGGATTTCGCTGATCACCCGACGCAGTTCCAGCGCCAACTCATGGTCGGTTTCAAACGCCACCTTTTGCAAGGCCGCCTCGAAGCCCAATCCGGCGTCAACGCAGATCGACATCATGTCCAACACATCGGGCAAGGCGCGCGCGATGGCTTTTTGGCGGCTGGTCGCCTTGCTGCGCAGCCAGTAGTTGGGAACATAGAGACCGATGAGAAAGGCGGCAAAGGCAAATAGGATGGCTTGGAAGGAGGAGTGGCCGGCAATGGTGACGGCAAAGGTCAACAAGGCCAGGCTTGCGCCCGTCAAGAAGCGCAGCCCCAAAAAGTCGGTCACAGTCATGCCCCCCGGCAAACCGGCAATGATCAAGCTTTCTTGAATCTGCTCAATCGTGCGCGCCGGGGTGAAATAGCGCCCGATGCGATAGAGCCGGCGCAGCGCAGGCCGAAAGACCCGCTCGGCAAAGGGCTGGTGCAATTGCAAATCGCGCAGATCGGGCGTGTTGCGCGCCAGTGTGGCCCCGACTGTGGAGATTTCGCTGCGGCGCTGCATGGCACGCAGGGCCATGGTGACGGCGACCATCATGGTCATGACAAGCAGGGTGATGATAAGTGGAGAGGTGAGCATGGTAGCGTCCCTATGTGTGCACGGGCTGATCTACCCGTGCAAAACCTGTAAACTCGAACTCGGTATGACAAAGGCCGGAATCTCGCTCTGCTCATAGCCTGGGCAGAGAGATTTCTCCTCGCAGATTCGTCGAAATGACGGTTTGCCTATACGCGCTAGGCATCAATCTGGATCACTTGCTTCATGACAATGTTGCCGATG
>JBBQIG010000307.1:0-6468 GCA_038324715.1 Anaerolineae bacterium
GGAGGAAGGGGAACTTCACCTGAACAAGACAGGGTTGTCCTATGTCTTTGAAAATGGCTTCACTGTACGGCAGGGCGGTCACGTCATCCTAGACCCAGGCATTGAAGTGCAGGTCGAAAATGCCTTTAGTGTAGAGGGTGACTTAACCGCGGTTGGCACTGCTGACCAACCTATTCGCATTACAGGTCTTAACAAGCAACCCGGTGGTTGGTGGGGGCTTAATGTTAATGGCGACTTTGATGCACCTGCCACGGCTCTGCTGGAGCATGTGATTCTTGAGTATGGTGGACGGGCCGATTCTCCAAGCTCGGGGAATCTCTCTGTCAATACAGCCAGCGTAACTGTGCGCAATAGCGTCATTCAAAATGGTGGGCAACATGGGGTATACAACTCTGGCGGCGCACCTGACGATGAGTTCGCCATTCTGATTGAAAACACATCCATCTTGAATCATGCCGCCAGCGCATTGCTTTGCACGGATGAATCCTGCAAGCAGACGCTGCACAACTTGACGGCAACGGGCAATGGCATCAATGCCGTTGTGATACGCCAGTCACAGTTAGGCGATGTCGTCTGGACTAAAATGGGCCTCCCCTATTTTGTAGAGGGCAATGCGGGGATTGGTCGGGATGGAACCATGGTCATTGAGCCAGGTGTGAAGGTGTTGATGGGCGAGGAGACAACCTTTGACGTATATGGCAAGCTCTATGCCGTAGGGACTGTGGAGGAACCCATCATCTTTACCGGCACAACCGAGCAACCAGGCTGGTGGGACAGCATTTGGGTACATCCTGAAGGGTTTCTCAACCTGCCCCATTGTGATGTGGGCTATGGCGGCACATCACAATGGGGATTGCTACAACTCTCCTCCTCTTCGTCTCTCATTAGCAACTGTCGGATTCATCACAGTGCTGGAGCCGGCATCAACGTCTTTACGAATGTCAGTCCCATCATCAGCCACAATCTTATTGAGCAGAATGCTGCCGGGTTGACCAACAACAACGGCACGGGTGTACCCATGACGGTGGATGCGCGCTCGAACTGGTGGGGTGCTGCCAGCGGCCCTGCCCATACTTCAAACCCTGGTGGCACAGGTAACAGCGTGAGCGATCTTGTGCTCTTTGATCCCTGGTTAACCGACCCCTCGCAGGTTAATAGTGGCAACGAGCTAACCGTGCAAGTGGGCGGTGTAGGTCGCTATTCCCCTGGTGAAACAGTTCAATATGCCATTGCCTATGGCAACCCAACGTCGGAGACGGTCAACAATGCCGTTCTTCGTGTGGCACTACCCGCAAACTCCACCTATGTGGATAGCACAGGTAACGGCATCTTGTGGCCCCAACGCAATCAGATTTTCTGGAAGCTTGGCAATCTTGCGCCAGGTGCTGGTGGGCTGTTGGCTGTACGTGTCACCTATGCCTGGGGCTTGCCGGATGGTCTGAAGACCGCCGTTGTGGCGCAAGTGGCTGGCAGCACAGTCAACCCACAGTTGTTCAATGTAGCCGAATATCTCAGTTACAGCCCGAGATTTGAGACAGGCGTCACTGAGATCAGCGCAGATCAAGTGCAAACCTTGCGCGCTGGCGATCCCTCGATGGATGCAATCTATGACCAGGCAGAGGCTGGCAACTACGAGTTTGGCAGTGCAACCGAGCGCACCTATAACACAGGTGAGAAGCTCACCCAGGTGAGCCTGTTGCGGGTTGTCAACAATGATGTCGAAGCCTTCATCATCTGGCGGCTTCCCAGTGGTAGCGTTGGCGTGGAGATTCATGCGTCCACCCTCACGGTCTATAAGCCAGGACAAGGTTTGCGCTTTAGCCTGCAAACCAAACTGTGGGAAGGGGTCAGTGCCGATGAGCTTGTTGCAAGACAAGTGAACAGTGCCATCGGTTGGTCGGAATGTATGATGAACTGTATTGAGGACAAGCTCCCCGGCGAGGTAGCCGAACAGTTGATCAAAGCCTATTCTGTGGGCAAAAAAGCGGTTGGCTGTATCAAGGCAGCCAGCGGCGACAAGGATGGCATCTTGGAATGTTCCAAGATCATCGACAAAGTCATCCCCGTCTATGGTCTTGGCGTTGAACTGGTTACTTGTAACCAAGATTGTGACGAGTGTGTCGCATCTGGCGGAGAATGCAGCAATGGCACTTGTCATTGCTGCACCGAAGACAAATATAGCTGTTCCGCCGACGACTGGCTCTATAGCAGGCTTGGGCGTGATGTTATCAAGATTCGCAAGTGTGGCGACAATGGCATCTATCTAGCGGAAACAGTCCATCAAATCTGCGCCGCCTGTGAGAAATGTATGGCAGGTGGCGGCGCGCCCGTCTGCACAACCCCGAGTTCTGTTGCCGAGCGTGTCGGTTGGGAGAATCTGAACGTTGTTGATGCGGGTACAATGCCAGCACGCGACGAACTTGTCTTGGTCAGCGGTGGCAGTGATAGTGTCTGCGAGGAGTGCCTGCGTGCCAAAGACCCCAACGAGATCAGAGGCCCAGAAGGCGATCTGCTCCCTGGACAAGTGGTGACTTACACACTTGAATATGAAAATGTGGGCAATGGTGTAGCCTTTGGCGTCTTTATCATCAACCCAATCAGCGAGCATTTTGACCTGGCAACATTGACTGTGCAGGATGCAACTGTAGACTATTCGGTTTCCACATACGCACGCCGCATCTACTTTGAAGTGGGCGACCTAGACCCGACGGGACAACCTGGTTCCAAGGGGCTGATTACCTATTCGCTACAGCTTAAGGCAGGACTGCCCAGCGGCACGGTGATCGCAAACGACGCGGTGGTCTACTTCCCCAGCGTGCCCGAAGAGACCCCCACCAACACAGCAGTCAACGTCATTCAGCCGCTTGCTGTGCCCACCCAGCATTTCAAAATCAATGCGGGTCAGTCGGTTAACTTCACCTTGAATGCCAAAGATGTGAGTGGTCTGCCAGTAACTTTCCAGAACGTCACCTCGCCACGCTATGGCACGTTGGCGGGAACTGCGCCCACGTTGACCTATACCCCCAATGCCAACTTCTCAGGGCTGGATCGATTGGTCTATACCGCCAGCAACGGCTCCTCAACCAGCCGCCTTGCCGAAGTAGTCTTTGAGGTATTACCTGTTAGCGATGGTATTGCACCCACCGTCAAGTGGGTTAGCCCAGCCGATGGCGCAGCGGTCAATTCGTCGCTGCAAGTGGCTCTTCTAGATGACGGTTCTCTCTATACGCCGCACATCCAAGTTCAGTTCTCTGAACCGATGGCAGCAAGTACCATCAACACGACCACTGTCGAGATCACAGATAGCACAGGCAGGATTGTGCCAAGCAGCGTGGAGTTTGACCCAACGCTAGACCAAGTCGTCTTGTTTATGCGCGAACCAGGGGTATCGGGTACCACCTATACCGTCACCCTCAAGACCGGCATCACCGACGCAACCGGGACAGCGTTGGCAGCAAACTATGTGTGGAGCTTCAAGTTTGGGGGGTCACCTAACCTCTACTTCCCGTTCTTGCAGCGGTAAGTTTTAGCGCAATCAGAGGATATTCTTCAGCATAAGTACAAAAGGGATCGCTATAGCCCGGGCCATAGCGATCCCTTTTGTACCCCAGACGTTTGAAGAGCACCCCTTCCTTGGAGTTCCAAACTCCGAGGAAGGTCACACCAGCAGAAGGACGCGCCCCCGGCCCAATCCAGCTATCCCTTGGATGCAGAAGCGAGTTTGGCAAACAAGTCGCGGAAAATCGGGTCACGGTGGATATAGCTGGCATAGCGAATCAAATGGCGGGAGTGATCCACGCTCCAAGTCACTTGATCCGTCAGAACTGGGCTGTGAACCAGTTGCGTCGGCACCCACTCCGGGTTGATCAGATAGGCAATGGTCGAGATATCCCAAATAACCTTCGACCAGCCAGCGTGGTCACTGTGATAGCCTTTGACAATATCCACCAAATAATCCCCAATTGCGCCCTTGCCACTCACATACTGCTCCAATTCGGAGACCGTGGTGAGCAGATGGCTTGTCACCCCCATGCAGGGGATGTGTACCAAGGGAACACCGCTGTCAAAGACGACCTGGGCGGCGGCAACATCTTGTTTCAAGTTAAATTCTTTGGTGTGGGGCCAGTGTAAGGCATGACCACCCAGCCATACCACCACGATCTTCTCAATAATGCCTGGCTCAATCAGAATAGCCGAGGCTACGTTGGTGATTGCCCCAATCGCAACCACATAAAGCGGGTCGTTGGCTGGGCTGGCTAAGGCGCGCTCAACGAGGTTAGTGACGGCCTCATTGCGCTGGGGTTGCAGGCTCTTATCCAAATAGGCAGTTGAGCCGCGGTAGACCAAACCCTCTGCGGGCCATGATAATTTGTCCAGCAAGCGCAAGATCTCTTCATAGCTCTTCTCCATACCATCCGCCGGGCCAGACGAGCGGCTGTTGTAGTAGGGCGCGGCATAGATTGCCTCCACAGCAATGTGGTCGGGCGAGAGAAGCGCATAGACCAAGGCAAACTGGTCATCTACTTCGTTGTAGGTATCTGTATCGAGAACGATACGCACCTTACCCACAGGCGGCTGCAAACGAGCCAGCCGAACAGCATCAGCGATCTGCGGCATCGACATATGAAGATCCCTCCCCAAAATTGATTTTTGTTAGAAGATTGAAGTTCACTATAGCGCGTTCAAGCAGCGAATGGAAATCGATGTATACCCGGTGATTGGATGAAATATAGTGCGCAAAAGTATAGAAACAGAGATATCGTGAAGGTACTTTGGAGGTAAAAACCTGCTTTGACACCAAAACTTATTTTGTGATACTCTTCTCCCTAATTGGAATCTGTAATTGGAATCAAGCTACCACTAATTTTCATCTGAATTGTGCGGAGTCAAACAACTTCTGCATCTAAGATTCCAACCGCACACCCAAACAACCTCTTCACAAGCCACCATCCACAGCAGTCTTCACGCCTTTCCCGATTTATCTTTGATTTATCTTTGAATTGACTTTGTTCATCTCTGCTTCTGTGTCTACTTACCCAACCTCTTAAGGAGACAAAATCATGTCAGACCAGCAGTCCAACTCGCAGATCTCTCGCCGCAGATTCTTGGCAATCAGCGGTATTACGGTTGCAGCAGGTGCGCTTGCCGCCTGTGTAGCACCCGTTGCTCCCACAGCTGGCACAACCAGCGCACCCACCGAAGGGGGCTTGCCTTTTGCCGACAGAACCTTCTCGATCTTTGCCGCCAATCATCACACAGACAATGTAAAAAACTTGTGGGTTCCTAGCTTTGAGGAAAAGACCGGCGTTACCGTGGAGTGGATTGAAATCGGTGGTGGTGACGCAGATGCCAAGTTGGCGGTTTTTGTCGCCTCGCAAGATAGCACAGCCGATGTCTCCTACTCATGGGAAACCTTCACCGCCAAATATGGGCGCACGCTCTTTGAGGACTTGACCGATCTGATCGATCCTGCCTTGCTCGACAGCCTAGCCCCCGCTGCCACCAAGGCACTCTCCTTTTTGGGCAAACCCTATGGCGTCCCTTTTGATAGCAACCAAGCTATCTTTATGATGAACAACGAGATCTATGAAGAGGCAGGACTAGACCCAGCCGCGCCACCACAGACATGGGATGAGTTCCTTGACTATAGCGAAGCAACCACTGCCGATGGCAGGTTTGCAACGCTCTTTACGATGGGCGATGCCAATTCCGGCTTTGTGACCTTTATCTCCTTGTTCAACTCCACCGGCGGACAACTCTTCAGTGACGACCTGACACAGCTCCAGCTCAACACAGAAGAGGGCTTGCTGACCATGCAGGCGATCTACGATGCCTTTGTCACGCGTGCCATTGCCGACCCGGCAGGCGTGACCATTGCCAGCTCAATTGAACAGGGCAAGGTCTTCCGTGCAGGCAACATGGCGCACTACTACGCCTTCCCCAACCATTATGTCCTCGCCAACGATCCCGAACAATCGGAAGTGGTTGGCAAAATCACAACCAGCATTATTCCAGGACTCAGCCTGCGTAGTGGTTCAGTCAATGGCTTTGAGGGATATTCGATTAACCGCTTCTCAGAAAACAAAGATCTGGGTGTGGCATGGCTTGAGCATACCATCTCACCAGAAGTACAGAAGTCGGTTGCCCTCGACTGGGGTCGTCCCCCTGCGCTGCTCTCTACCTATGAGGATGCAGAAGTTGCCGAAAAATCACCCCAGTTCGCCACAGTCCGAGAACAGGGAGAATATCCAGCGCCTCGCTATGGCTCCCCCTTCTATTTCGACGTGGGCACTGTCTTCCTTGAACACATGCTCAGTATGGTCAACGGCGCGATCAGCCCACAAGAAGCAGTTGACTTGATCCAAGCACAAGGTCAAACACTCATCGATGAATATTGGGCCAAAGTGGGGTAGTTAAACAGACGCTGAACCCTGTTCCAACCATTCTGGCGGCGTAGTACGCCGCCAG
>JBBQIG010000308.1:0-6458 GCA_038324715.1 Anaerolineae bacterium
TGAGCATATTCAGCCACTTTATTGTCAAGGCGTCGATCACGTGCAGCATAGTTGGGGCATCGCTAACGGCTCTGAGTAACCCCTTACTCACTGTGGCTCACTGCAAGATTCACACACTCTAAACTAGCAATATCCAGAGAATTATTAACATCTGAGTGTTTGTCTCAATTATATCAAAACATGTACATGTTTTTTTGGAGTTCGTAGAGGGAGATTTTTTTGTGGAGAAGATACAACTTAATTTGGGGCTGTTATTGCCGCAGATTGCCGAACAAGATGCTTGTATCCATCTTCTGACCGATCGGCTGGCGGATGTGCGCGGCGTGGAAGAAGCACATATTGTGCGCGAGAATGAAGGCGCTCAACTCTGCCTCCATTTCGACCCCAATCTCCTCCCGCTACCGCGGCTAGAACGCTTGGCGCAACAGACGGGCATTGCCATTTCCGAACGCTATCGCCACGAGCAGATTGCATTTACTGGCATGGATGCGGCGGATAACGCGCAAAGCCTTGAAGAAACATTGGAAGCCTTGCCAGGGATGCTGCATGCAAGCGTTAGTTATGCAGCCGGGTTGATCTTCGTTGCCTATGACAGTCAGGAGTTGGCACGCAAAGAAATTCTGACCCTCATCCAGCGCATGGGTGCGCGCATTGTGGCGAATGTGGCAGGCACGACGGAGGCGGTTGACACCACAGCTTTGGCTCCAGCGCAGGCTAAGGAAGAGCATGATCATGGGAGTGCGCCAGCTTTTCTTCCCCATTGGATGCAGGAACGCTGGACATTTCTGCTGGTGGGCGCGGCGGGTTTCTTCCTAATTCTAGGCTGGGTCGGCGAGAGCTTCCTGGGTTTACCTGCCACGCTTGCCTGGTTCTGCTATCTCATTGCCTATGTTGCGGGGGGGTATGATGTGGCGACCCACGCCATTCCGGGGCTTTTGCGCGGCAAGTTTGACACCGATGTCTTGATGTTAGCAGCGGCAACGGGCGCAGCTCTTTTGGGAGAATGGGCAGAGGGAGCCTTTCTGCTCTTTCTCTTTGCGCTGGGTCATGCGGGTGAGCATTATGCGCTGGATCGAGCGCGCAATGCGGTCAATGCGTTGGGGCAATTGATGCCGCGCACAGCCTTTGTACGCCGAGGTGAGCAGATTGAAGAAGTCGCCATTGACTCGGTGAAAATTGACGACTTGGTGATTGTGCGTCCAGGGGATCACGTTTCAGTGGACGGCTGGGTGCAGAGCGGGCAAAGTACGGTGGATCAAAGCCCTATCACAGGCGAGAGCGTGCCAGTGGAAAAAGGGGTGGGTGATGAAGTCTTTGCCGGAACCATCAACCAAAATGCCACGCTAGAGATTATGACCACTCGCCTAGCCAAAGACACCACCCTGAGTCGCGTGATTCAGATGGTGCAAGAGGCGCAAGGTCAACAAAGTCCCACCCAGCAGTTTACACAACGCTTCACCCGCCGCTTTGTCCCGGCTGTTTTGATAGTTGTGTTGCTGGTAATCCTCGTGCCGCCCCTCATCGGTTGGACAACGTGGTCAGATAGTTTCTACCGCGCCATGCTATTGCTGGTTGCGGCGTCACCCTGTGCCTTGGCAATTGGCACACCGGCAACCATTTTGGCAGGCATTGCCCAAGCTGCACGCAACGGTGTGCTGATCAAAGGAGGTGTCCATCTAGAGAATCTTGGCCGGCTACAAATTATGGCCTTTGATAAAACGGGGACGCTGACTCAAGGGCGTTTTCAAATTACAGACATCCTGCCTATGAACGGGGCATCTGAACAACAGTTGTTGCGCGTGGCTGGGGCAGTCGAGCAGCAATCGAATCATCCCATTGCCCAAGCGATTACACGCGCCGCGCAGGAACAAAATCTGCAATTGCCGCGTGTAGAGGGTGTTGAAAACAGGGTTGGACGTGGTCTGCACAGCATGGTGGAAAGTCAACCTGTACGCATCGGCTCTCTCAAGCTCTTTCAGGAAGACGCAGATCCTGCACCCGACGCGGCTGTGCTTCAGAGCGTGGCACAACTGGAAGCGGCGGGCAAGACCACGGTGATTGTCTCTCATGGGGGGAAATTCCTAGGCATCTTGGCGTTGGCAGATCAACCACGCGCCCATGTAAAAGAAACGTTGCAGCAGCTTTCAGCTTTGGGCATTCAAAAGCTGGTGATGCTCACGGGGGACAATGAAGAGGTTGCACAACGCATTGCGGCTGAAGTGGGTGTCACAGATGTGCGTGCTGGGCTTTTGCCTGCCCAAAAATTGAGTGCAATTCAAGCGTTGGAGCAGGAACATGGGCCTGTTGCCATGACAGGTGATGGCGTGAATGATGCGCCCGCGCTAGCCACTGCCACCGTTGGGATTGCGATGGGCGGTGCAGGAACGGCAGTCGCTCTGGAGACAGCCGATGTCGCCTTGATGGCGGATGACTTGGGCAAGTTGCCCTTTACAATCGGTCTCAGCCGCGCAAGCCGGCGGATTATCATTCAGAACTTAGGTATCTCGCTGGGGGTCATCCTTCTGCTCATTGTCACCTCTGTCTTCGGATGGGTGCAACTGAGTGGAGCGGTTGTGCTGCACGAGGGTAGCACAATTATCGTCGTTCTTAATGCGCTCAGGCTGCTGCGATACCAGATCCATTAAGAAAAATGCTAAAGCAAAAGCATTTTGAAAGTAATATGCAACCCAAAAGAAATTAGGCGACTTGCACAATGTTCTACAGGCGTTGTTGTATGAATGAGTGATATTGGGTGCGTATTTCTGTGCTAAACTTAGTCCGTCGGGATATTTCAGGATGGATTAGGGAAAAGTGCACAATGGGAATGACACATCACGAATTACGCTTTGAAGCAACTGATCGCTATAACAAGAGTGCTCGACATGCAGAGTTGCTGAGATACTGGACACGCTTCACCGGCAAACGATTTGATTTGCTCAGATATGAGGAAGTTGCAAGTCAGCTTCATATTCGCCAACAGATCCCGTTGGGTTTCCAGATGATCCAGCTCGACCACATTGTGGGGAGTGTTGGGCGTTATCGTGAGTTTACCAATAAATTCTTGCCACGCGCCACAGTCATCCAAGAGCGCTGGATCATGGTCGATGTCACCATGAATTCGTTGAGAGGGCTACCGCCTATAGAGGTCTATAAAATCGGCGAAGGCTATTTTGTCGTGGATGGCAACCACCGCATCAGCGTAGCGCGCGCCAATGGCAACAAGGATATTGAAGCCCATGTGATTGAGTGTCAGACAGCGGTGCCGATTACCCTGGCGGATCTAAAATCTAATCGTTGGCTGCTCAAAGCCGCCCAAACCGAATTTTTGGCGCAGACCCAACTCAATACCCTGCGCCCCGATCATGGGATTGAACTGACTGTTCCAGAGCATTACCAGACGCTCTTGCACCATATTTCGGTACATCGCTACCTCTACAACCAGCTTAACTATAACCAGTGGCGTCCGTTAAGTTGGGAAGATGCAGTGGTGAGTTGGTATGACACAATTTACATGCCCATTGTCTTGGAGATGCGTGCGCGTCGCCTGCAATCACAATTTCCTCAACGCACTGAAGCAGAATTGTACGTGCAGATCACCCAGTACCGTGAGCGGGTTGCGGAGGAGTATGAATTGGCTCCATTGGGTGCAGAGATTGCAGTGGCGGTCTTTGCGGCAAATCACAGCGAGCGCACGATCCCACGCTTCCTGCTGACATTGCGCCAAAGCGTGCGTCAGCGTCTTCGCCAACATACACAAGGAACCCCTGTGCGCGCCAAGATGCCACTGGGCATGACCCAAGACGAATTCCATGCATTGCGCCTGCGCCATGAAGCGGGTGAACTGAGCATTGGTGAGGCAAGCCGCAAGCAGGCTCAAGAGTCACATTTCTTCGAGAACATGCGTGAGGATCCGTTTGAAGCACAATTTGCGACTTTATAGCAGTTGTTTTTCTGAATTAAAACCAAGCATGCTGAACCCTAGCGGCTTGATTAGGCGCGCCACTCGTCTGGGCGTTCGGTGATATCGAGGACATTGCCGTCAATGTCCAGCACTTTGAAGGAGCCTTTGGGAATCACAGTGGCGTCATCATGTGCATAGCGCTCTTTGACATCTTCACGCACCACCGCTGCACCGATGGCGAGAAACTGTTGATAAGTAGCTGCCAGATCCTCAACCAAAAAGCCCAGGTGAATGAACTCGCTGCCTTCCTCTAGCGCCGTGCGCGCGGGGCCATCATACTGAATCAGCGTGAGGTTGACCGTCCCATCGCTGAGATCCATGGCTTCGCGCGTGCCAGGTCGATAGTCCACAAAACGCAGCCCAAGTCCTTGCTCATAAAATTCGCGCGCCTTTTCTACATTATGGGTGCGAATGGCGAAGTGACGAAATAAGGCAGAACCAGCCATGAGAGCGACTCCTTAGCGATATGAAGCAATATGAAACTGTATGATTTCCCGGCAGATCCCACAAATCATTTAACGTGCAGTGCAAGCGATCTACTCATCAAAAAGGCCAGGTTGGTGCATTCCAGGTGGCATCTTTGGATCAAGCTTGCGTGCTAACAATTTCCCCTCATCCTGAACACCGCCCAGGTAGTTGAGCGTTTCAGCGATCTTGGGGATGCAATATTCAGCCATCTGCTCTTGAATCTGCCGCCTTGTAAAACGCAATTGTTGCCATCCGCGACTTTCCAGATCGTTATCGCGCAGATTGTCTTGGGCTGCCCGTTCTGGATTTGCGTGCCATTCATCACCATCCGTCTCTATACCCACCTTGCCCTGTGCACAGTAGACGGCAAAATCGAGAAAGTAATTACGTTTAGCCACCGTTACTAATTCTTGGCGCTCGGCCTGAATCCGCAGGCGTTTGAATTCTCGCCACAGACGATTTTCTAATGGACTGTCGTCGTACAAGTCGTTAATTTCGAGGGCGTTGATCAATTTCTGCCATGTAGTTTGGATAAAAACAATACGACGCTGGCGACGACTGATAATCGGCTGTGGCAGTTGTTGAATTGGTTCCAAGATTAGTTGGTGATAGAGACGTTGACCTCGATCATCTTGCGGCTGCTCAGGAAAAAGCTCCCAACGATGTTTCTGTCGAGTCTCAATGACGCGTGCGTAATAGCGAACCGAGTACGCTTCCTCCTCAAATATTTTGGTCTGGTAAAAGGCCAACCATGTAGGAGGCCAACTGCGAGTAATCCATCTTTTCTGTTTTTCAATCGGAATGCGATACCAGTGCTGATTATGTGCCAACACAAAATCCTTGGGGTTGTTGAGGATGGCAACGAGTGCCTCACCACGTTGACTCATATTTGCTCACAGTCGGTTTATCACAGTCGGTTTATCACAGTCGTGGCTTAGTTAACGCTTAGGGGTTGCACAGTTAATTATCCAACCCCTGTACCTTCTTCGGGGCTTGGAGTTCCAAGGAAGGAGTATGCCCTAATAGTAGACAAGAAGCCAACAAGCATTCAACGAAGGTTGTTTCCCAAAAGAGCCTTTGGGGCCTGCTTGCCACAGCAAAACCAGGGGTGCAATGACAAGGAAATAAAGCTTGACGCTCCTAAACGAAGTGTACTCAACGCAGTAATGAACTTTACGGATCTATTTTGGTGAGCAATACCCTGTCCACCAGCACCGCAAGCAGAATGCCAATCCCATACGCAAGCAAGTCCCACCCGCTAAAGCCTGACCCCAGCACGAAATAGGCAAATAGCTTGACAAGTAGATTGTCACTCTGATTAAGCTGTGCGGGGATTCCAGTCAACTGGAAAAATTCAATGGCTGCAACATAGACGCATGTCAGCGTTGCCTTGAATGCAATCGAGTTTCGACTCCACAATAGGCTGAATGCAAAATAGAAAAGCGACGCATAGAGTACGTCCCCCAGATACTTGTCCCAGAGTGAAAAGCCAAGTGGGAGACCACGCGAGACGACGCCAACTGTGACCACCAGACTCATGATCAGCAGAAGCCGGCGGCGGTAGTGGTATACCTTAGAATTGCTCTGAATTGTTCACCTCGTAGTGTATATGCATCATCTACTGTAAAAGAGTGCGTGATAGCGATGTTTCTCTAGCCATCACGATACCAGCGCCACAAAGTTTTGGAAAGAAATCGTATAATTTTTGTCAGCCACAAGGAGAGAAGCTTGGCAGTTGCACGGTTGCGCCCTTCGTCTTGTACAATGAGTCCATGCGGCGCGCACCTGCTCACCAAGCAGAATCCACCCATGCAGAAGAATAGAAGATAGGAGACCATTGGATTATGGTACGCTTTAATATTAACATTTCCATGACGTTAGTGGACGTGCCTTTTTTGCAACGCTTTCAGCGTGCCGCAGACTTGGGCTTTGGGGCAGTGGAGTTCTTTTGGCCCGCGGATGACGATCTGGATAGCCTGGTTGCAGCCAAAGAGGCGGCTGGAGTAGAGATTGCCTTATTCAATATGAA